>CAMAPQ010000059.1 GCA_945860125.1 Klebsiella pneumoniae | reverse complement strand
TTTCTTCTAAAAGCCTAATTTTTTCAGCCTTTTCCATGGTAACAATCCTGGTTACTTAGCAACAAGGCATAGCGTCATACAAGTTGGAAAAAATAGCAAGAAAAAATCACGCTTGGCAATGTAGTTTCAAGGGGTGATCACTTACAATTCTAGCGAATAATATTCACTTTTAATTTTTCCTTTTTGCGAATCAAAACTCACTTTAGGTAAAAAATGATTGTTTTTTTCTACAGCTTTTAAATAGACATAACGCAAGCCTTCTTCAGTTCTTAATGCTAATTCAATGAAATTATTTTCAGCATACTTTAATTTATCGCCCGCATCGTTGAGCATAAAAACAAGTTGATCTTTTTCATCGAAAACATCAGGCAAGCCCTTTAAAAGGAACATTGGCTTCTTTAAAGTAAAGGAAGCCTTCTTCATTTTTCTCGTTTATTTGAAAAGGTATCTGCTGCATTTTTCCTGTTTTATTTATTGAAAACAAGGCCATGTTTTTTATAGGCATGCCAGAAGAACCCATTAAAGAGCTGCTTTCTACTTCCATAATTTGTTGCTTTCTCGCTTTAGAAAGCGCACCAAACTGACTATTACCCTCAATTTTTTGAGCATAGATAGACTCATTAACCAGCATCAAAAAACAAAAAATAAAAAACTGCTGCACTTTTTTCTGATAAAGAAATACCTCTTGGTAACAAGTACCAATTTGATTGCTTTTCATAGCGACCTCAATGATTTTTGTATTTGCTCGTTTTTTTACGCGCACTGCTTTTTAGCGGAGACAGTAAATAAGCCTAGATAAGAAGCTTTACAGTTTTATTATTTTTTACAACTATTTTTTTATTAAAAAACAGATCGTAAAAAATATTTACTTCTAAAGAAAAAATAAATTTTCTAAGCATAACGAGGTCCATCTTTAATTTCTGCCGCCAATTTAATCAGCGAACTTTCTTCCTCATGAACAATAACTTCCTGCAAGATCATGACTGAAAAAAAACTAAAAGCTTTATCCTTACCCGCTAGCGTATTAAGTGATATCGACTCATCCACCAACATCAAAACACCAAAAATAAATAGTTGATATATTTTTTTTGGGCAAAGGAACACCCTTTGGTAGCAAGTACCAACTTGATTGCTTTTCATAGCCACCTCAATGATTTTATATTCGCTCGTTTTTTTAACCGCGCTGCTTTTCAGCAGGGGCAGTAAATAAGCCTAGATAAAAAGTTTTACAGTTTTATTATTTTTTACAACTATTTTATTATTAAAAGCCAATGTTTAAAAATGATTTATGTCTAACTTAAAGTAGACATAAATTGAAAAACAAAGCTATAAACACCGTTCATAACATTGCATATTTTATTTCCGTCATCTCCATGCATTTCCGTCATTCCCAGAAAAACGGAAATCCAGTTCTTAAATAACCTAAGCCCGACACTTAAAAAACTCACTTAAGAAAATAGCGACTCCAAATTATAGGCTCTCACAGTGCGCTCACGTGTTCAACGTTGCTCATTTTGAGCCTATTGCAGGCTATGCTTCACAAACCCCTTCGACAGGCTCAGGGCGAACGGAAAGTAAAGAATTAAGAAGAAAACTAAAACATGACGTTAATCTAGGGCGCATGATCTTTTAATGATTTTTTGTAAGAAAAAAGCGGAGGGAGGAATGATGGTGGGCCGTGATGGATTCGAACCATCGACCAATTGGTTAAAAGCCAACTGCTCTACCGACTGAGCTAACGACCCTTATCTCGACGTGCGTGCATATAATACGGATTTGCAAAATAAATGCAAGAGTCAAAACCTTGAATTTTCAGGATAATTTCATCTAAGTTTATGCTTAAGAGCAATACGCCGTTTAATTGGTTAGGTATCGCGATCAATCGTTAACGTTTCTGACTTATCAACCCATCTTCTGCCATTTGGGCCGCCATGCAACTTAATGAGAAGACGCAAATCATTCGGGGCATCAGAATGAAGCAAGGCATCCTCATAGGTAATTAAACCTGCATTAAACATATCAAAAAGCGCCTGATCAAACGTTTGCATGCCTTGTTCACGAGATTTTTTCATGAGCTCTTTTAAAAGATGCACATTGCCTTCTCTGATATGATCTGCAACTAAAGGCGTGGCCAACATAATTTCAACACAAGCACGACGCCCTTTTCCATCAGGTGTCGGAATAAGCTGCTGCGCTACCATCGCACGTAAATTAAGCGATAAATCCATCCATATTTGCGAATGTTTATCTGCTGCAAAAAAGTTAATAATCCGATCAAGTGCTTGGTTAGCATTATTTGCATGGAGTGTGGCTAGTACTAAATGTCCTGTTTCGGCAAAGACCATTGCATACTCCATTGTTTCTCGCGTGCGTATTTCACCAATCATAATAACGTCAGGCGCCTGCCTTAAGGTATTTTTTAAGGCAATCTCAAAACTTTCTGTATCAAGCCCTACTTCACGCTGTGTAACGATACAATTCCCATGCTGGTGAAGATATTCAATAGGATCTTCAATTGAAATAATATGGCCTTTACTATTTTGATTACGATAACCAATTATCGCCGCCAAAGAGGTTGATTTACCAGTTCCCGTTGCCCCCACAAAAAAAACAATCCCTCTTTTCATCATTGCTATTTCTTTGATGGCTTCAGGCAATCCTAATTCATCTAAAGTGGGGATATTGGTTTCAATACGACGTAACACCATACCTACTAAATTACGCTGAAAAAAAGCGCTCACCCGAAACCGACCAATGCCTCGTGCACTAATGGCGAAATTGCATTCTTTCGTCTGCTGAAATTCACGCTTCTGATTATCATTCATGATACTCATTACAGTTTCGCGTGCTTTTTCTGGAGATAACGCCGTTTTAGTCACAGGTATAATTTTGCCGTGCAATTTCATACTAGGCGCAACACCTGCTGAAATAAAAAGGTCAGACCCTCCTTTTTCAACGACAAGCTTTAATAAATCTTCAAATTCCACTTTATAATTACCCTCTAATACGCTTAAAAAATATGCCCAATAAAACGAATTAAATTGATTCTGGATTTTTTGCGTACTCTTTAGCCACCTCACGCGTCACTGAACCTTTTCTTACTAAAGATTGCAATGATTGATCAAGCGTTTGCATGCCATAACTTGCACCCGTTTGAATTGCTGAATACATCTGTGCAATTTTCTCTTCCCGAATTAAATTACGAATAGCGGGTGTGCCAATCATGATTTCATGTGATGCACAGCGCCCTCCCCCATTTTTTTTCATTAAAACTTGAGAGATTACCGCCTGCAAAGATTCAGAAAGCATGGCTCTGACCATTGATTTTTCTTCACCTGGGAATACATCAACAATCCTATCAATTGTTTTCGCAGCGGAGGTTGTATGCAACGTACCAAAAACTAAATGCCCCGTTTCTGCGGCGGTTAAAGCAAGCCTAATCGTTTCAAGATCTCTCATTTCACCAACAAGAATAATATCGGGATCTTCACGCAAAGCAGAACGAAGTGCTTCACTAAATCCCAAGGTGTCACGATGTACCTCACGCTGGCTTACAAGACATTTTTTACTTTCATGCACAAATTCAATAGGATCTTCTACTGTTAAAATATGGTCATAACGGCTTTCATTTATATAATCAACCATTGCAGCCAAAGTCGTGCTTTTACCAGAACCAGTAGGCCCTGTTACTAAAACAAGACCACGCGGAATATCACAAACTTTCTTGAAAATCTCACCTAAACCTAACTGTTCCATGGTAAGTACTTTTGAGGGAATGGTTCGAAAGACACCGCCAGCACCACGATTTTGATTAAAGGCATTCACCCTAAAACGTGCGACACCTGGCACCTCAAAAGAAAAATCGGTTTCTAGAAATTCTTCATAATCTTTACGCTGTTTATCATTCATAATGTCATAAATCAGCCCCTGCACTTCTTTATGATCCATGGGCGGCAAATTGATTCTTCTTACATCACCATCCACACGAATCATGGGAGGTAAGCCAGCTGAAAGATGTAAATCTGAAGCGCCACTTTTGTGGCTAAAGGCAAGAAGTTCCGTAATATCCATTTTAATAGCCTACTTATTTATTAATGCCCATTGATTAATAGGGCTTACGCAAAATTGTCCCAGCAAGGCGTTGTGATGAAGACAGTACAAATCGTACGACGAAGCACGACAACGAAGCTGGGCGGTTTTGCGTAAGTCCTAACTCTATTTTTCAGTGTAGCCTAGCCTCTAAAAACCGAACAAAGATTAACCATGACAAAAGAAAACTTTCAACCAAACATCCTCTGCGAGCACTTTAATACTGTTCAAACTAGAATAGAAATGGCCTGCTTATCTTCTCATCGCAACAGGGAAACTATAACGCTCATAGCTGTTAGTAAAACAAGAACTGCTTTAGAAATAGAAAGCATTTTTCAGTTAGATCAGCGACATTTTGCAGAAAACTATGTTCAAGAAGGACTTGATAAAATAAAAATTTTATCTCACTTACCGATTACTTGGCATTTTATTGGCAAAATACAATCAAATAAAACTGCTTTTATTGCTGAAAATTTTGACTGGGTACACAGCCTTGACTCAATCGTGCATTTAAGTCGCCTTAATAAACAAAGACCACCTCATAAAAAAAAACTGCAGATATGTTTGCAAGTTAATCTTGATGAAGAACCACAAAAAGGTGGTCTCAAAATAGAGGAAGTGTGGCCCTTTATTTGCGAGAGTCTAGCGTTTGAAAATATTGAACTACGCGGTTTAATGTGCATCCCAATGGAAAACTTAACACCTCAAGAGACATTAATGCGTTTTACTCGCTTAAAAAGCTTGCAGGAAGAAATAAACCAAAAACAATTAAAGAAAGCACTAAAGCTTCAGCTTGACACTCTTTCCATGGGCATGTCTGATGATTTAGAGCAAGCCATTGAAGCAGGTAGCACGATGGTTAGAGTGGGCAGCGCCTTATTTGGCAAAAGAGCCTAATTGAGAAACTCTAATGAACCAGAATTAATAGCATGCTGCCTACCATCACCATTCATATCTAATAGCTGTAGGTAACCGTTTTCGTCAATACCCTGAGCGATGCCCATAATCACATGCTGCGGCTGAATTATTTTTACTTTTTTACCATAACAAAAATCATAAGTCGGCCATTTCTTAATAAGCACTTCTACCCTACTTTTTTTATCATTCACTAAGCCTAAAATAATATGATTAATGAGAAACGAAGTTATTTCAATCTTGCTTAATTTAGCTGAGCGCCTCCATAAAAAAAGTGAAGAAGCAGGCGACTGAATAAGATCAGTATTAATTTGTTCACAACCATTTAAGCCTACACCTATGACGATATAAGCCATGCCAGCACTGTCTAAACTTTCAACCAAAATGCCACCGCATTTTTTATTTTGATAATAAAGATCATTAGGCCATTTTATATCTAACTTTGGCCCCCCTAACGCAATAACGGCTTCGGCAATTAAAATAGCAATCATTAAACTCAAACAACCAATATCAGCTGTAGGCAACATAAACCCCAAAGAAAAAATCATATCTTCTTTTGAAGCAATCCAAGCATGATCAGCACGACCACGACCATGCGTTTGCTCGTGAGCGATACAAATAATAAATTGATTGCACCTATTTTTCAGACCTTGCAAGCTAGATGACTGACTTAAAAGAAATGTATTGGTTGAATTAATTTCATCAAAATAATATAGCTGAGCTATTAAATGATTAATTTGAGCTAGCTGATGATGATACGCCTCTCGATACTCATTAAAAGAAGCATCAATACTTTTCAATGAAATACCCCTAGATATATTAAAAATTAAAGTACTTTTAGATTCTATAACTAAAGTAATTGGAATATTAATGATAATCTTATTAAGATTGCTTAAACTAAGTAAGATTTATTTTTTTCTTAAGGAATGATTATCATGGGCTTTAGTGGTGGCAGCATCTGGCAATTACTGATTATTCTTGCAATCGCAGCGGTTATTTTTGGAACAAAAAGACTGAAAAATATTGGTAGCGATTTGGGCGGCGCACTAAAAGGCTTCAAAGATGCCATGAAAGAAAAAGAAGAAATAGAAGTGAAAAAACCGGCTGATACCCTGAGCGCTAATCCTTCACAATCTATACCAACATCTACACCAATACCTTCTGCCGAAAACACACAAAATACAGCAAACAATCAAAATCAGAACAAGGTTTAGTTGCCGTCATGTTTGATATTGGCTTTTCTGAATTACTGCTAGTTGCTTTAGTCGCTCTTGTTGTACTAGGGCCAGAAAAACTACCTCATGCCGCGCGCTTGGCAGGTGCAATGATTGGCAAACTACGCCGCTCTTTTTTTGAACTCAAATGGCAAGTAGAGCAGGAAATTGAAACGCATGAGTATAAAAAGCGTGCTGAAGAACAATTAAACAAAGCTGAACAAAGCCTCACAGCTGAATTAATGCCAGATGAAATACTGCAAAACCATACTCAGCCTGAATATTCTGACCATATAAATACTGATCAAATAGCCCATGATATTGACTCAACACCTCACCCAACAATAGTAGAGCATGAACAATCTCCCAAGCAACATTAAGCCTCACAGTGATACAGAAGAACAAGCACAGATGGGCTTTATTGAACATCTTGTTGAATTACGCCAGCGTGTTATTCACTCATTAATAGCTGTATGCATCGCTTTTCTTTCTATGGTTTTTTTTGCAAATGATCTTTACGCTTTATTCTCAAAACCAATGAGAGATTTACTACCTGCTGACACAAGCATGATAGCAACGGACATTACAGCACCTTTTTTAGCACCCTTTAAACTCGTTTTTATCCTCTCTTTTTTTGTTGCCATGCCCTATATTTTGCACCAAGTATGGCGCTTTATTTCACCTGGTCTTTATGCCCATGAAAGAAAAATTGCTTTCCCTTTATTGCTTTCAAGCATTATGTTGTTTTACTTAGGCGTTAGTTTTGCTTATTTTGTTGTTTTACCTTTGATGCTCACTTTTTTTACGACAGCAGGGCCCATAGAAATTAAACTCGCCCCTGATATTAATTTATATTTAAATCTAGCCTTAAAATTATTTCTCACCTTTGGCCTTACATTTGAGATTCCCATCGCAACGTTACTATTGGTATGGTCTGGCATTACAGATGTAAAAAGCTTAAAAGAAAAAAGACCTTATATTATTGTGGGTTGTTTTGTCATAGGCATGCTACTAACCCCTCCCGATGTGCTTTCCCAAACACTCCTAGCCTTACCGATGTGGTTTTTGTTTGAACTGGGTATTTTTTTCGCAGGATTTATTACAAAAAACACGCTCACCCCTGAAAATAATTTGTAATCTAAAACGTTACACCGTTACAAATTGATCCTGTTTTTTTCCAAGATTGTACGAAAAATTTGATTGACGTATACTGCAAATGCATGAGATTTATGCCGGTTTTTCATCACAATTCAGTAAAATTACATCGCAAAGGAAAAGATAAATGGCTTTTAAATTACCTCCCTTACCCTATGAAATGAATGCACTTGAACCACACATTTCAAAAGAAACACTCGAATATCATTATGGCAAGCATCATCAAGCTTATCTTACAAAATTGAATGAGCTTGTTGCAGGTAATGAGAATGAAACTAAATCACTTGAAGAAATTATTAAATCATCTTCTGGCGTCTTATTTAATCAAGCAGCTCAAGTATGGAATCATACTTTTTATTGGAACTGCTTAAACCCACAAGGTGGCGGCGAACCTACCGGCGTCATTAAAGAAAAAATTGAGGCAACCTTTGGTTCATTTCAAACATTCAAAGAAAAGTTTACAGCACTTTCTATTGGTACATTTGGATCAGGCTGGGGCTGGCTTGTAAAAAATAAAGATGGCTCAATTGCCTTAGTTAGCACCAGTAACGCAGGGTGCCCTTTAACTGAAGGACAAACACCACTACTAACCTGTGATGTTTGGGAACATGCTTATTATGTTGATTACCGTAATGCACGCCCTAAATATGTAGAAGCATTCTGGAATTTAGTTAACTGGAAGTTTGTAGAAGAAAACTTGAAATAAGTTTGGCTTTATATTTGAGCTGTATACCCTTCGTACTTGAAAAAACGGCATTGTTGGCAGTGCTCATTCACCCCAATCACATAGTTTATCTATGCTCATGGGGTTCTCTCTCTTGCCGCCTCACCGTGACTCCAATTACTTTGGGTATAATACAACTTCAGGTGTGGGAAATTTGAAGTGTAGGGCGCAAAATTACGCCCTACACAACATATAAATAAAGGTTCAAAAACGTCTTTATTTAAAAATCTAACCGACTAAGCACGATTAAATTTTCGAGCAAAACCTCTACCAAAAAGCATTAGCAATGCTGGAATCATTAAAAATGCTGTAGAAGGAATTGGCAATGATACAGGTGGTTTGGCTGATACATCAAGTTTTACTACCTGCTGAACGCCGCCACTTCCACCTAATGCGCCTTGAGTATCAACTAGATCAAAATTCAGATTTGATAAAAATGTACCATTCGCTTGACTGATAAGATCAAGGTGCAATGTTCCATCATTACCCTGAGTATTGATAGCTAATTTATTTTTTGACTTAGTAATTGAATAGTCAAAACTTAAATCGCTCGCATCAGAACCATCAAAACGCGCTTGACGATTAAACAGTGGATTTGTGAAATTTAGGGACAAGAAAAAAGAAGACGCATCAGCAAAAAAGTCGGTATCAAAATCAAGAACAAGAACAAAAGATTCATTTGTAAATGATGCACCACTTGCTGTTCCTTGCATACTGTAATGCTGAGGAATCGCATTCGCCTCAACAACCGCTAAAAAATTAGCGCCTAGCATAACCAAACCCAAAAAAAACGCTTTCATACTCACTGTTTTCATTTCTATTCACCTATAACAACATTACTTCCAGAATATCTGTCCATCAGATTAGACAAACAAATAATTTAAATTATTTGTTATTGCCCTACATAAAGCCCAAAAATAACATTCCTTATATAATTATCAGAGGACATAGCACAATATCAACTACATAGCCGGTAAAATCACTTGATATGTAAGCGATACATCTATTAAAAAAGTGGCTATTACTCTTCGCACTTGAAACCACGACATTGTTGGCTGTGCTCACTCACCCCAATCACATAGTTTATCTATGCTCATGGGGTTCACTTGCTTGCCGCCTCACCGTGATTCCAATTACTTTGGGTATATAACTTACAATCAAGAGACAGAAAGCGATTAGTGTCAATATAGCGCTATATTAAGGACAATGACAGATTTTTTATCGTTATTACCATCCTAGTAATAGGGTAAGAGGATGTTAAAAAACCGCTCAGATTGCAAGCACTTTTTAATTTAATTTAATTTAATTTAGGCGGATTATTAGCGCATTTCTCGCTATAACGACTCTAATTCTTTTTTATCACGATAATAAGAAAAAATATCATCTAACGTTCGCATAGGCTCAAAACCAAAAGTCTTACTAAACAATCGGCCATCAATAACAACAGGATATTTATAATAATTAATGAGGTAACTTGGAAACGCCTTCCATCGTAGCATTTTACTGACTCTTTTCGGAAAACTGGCTGGCAAAGTAGGAATAAGTAACTTAGTACAACCACATAATTTCACCGCTTCCTGATAAGAGATCCAATCATGCGTGGTGACATTATAAATACCAGGATTATTTTTCAAGTAAGCAAGCTCAATCGCATGAGCCATATCCTCAAGATGTATAAACTGCATCATAGGCGAAAAACCTAACAATACAGGAGCCGCTTTTTTTGAAAGCAGCAAACTCATACTATTTGATACACCCGGGCCAGCTATATTACAAGGCCTTAAAATCGTAATATTAAGACTAGGATGCTTCCAAAGATAAATCGTTGCCAAATTCTCAAGCTCAACAGAGTCCACTAGGTCCATTGTTAACTCGGAAGCTTTGAGCGGATAATCTTCAGTAATTAAAGCAGGATTAAAGGGGCTGGCGCCATACACAAAGTAAGTCGATAAAACAATGACCTGCCCTACTTTATATTTAACACATAAATCCAATAACTTCTGCGTACCAAGAACATTCGTATTGTAACGGTGGGTATGGTCAGACTCAAACAACCCCATACGGCCAATATGAATCACAGCATCAATTTTATGCTCACGAAAAATATCTTCAAAAGCACGATTATTATAATTTACCTGATAACTAGGCGTACCTTTATCCGTCTGAACACGGCGCCGAAAATCAACCGCAACAATTTTTTCTGTGCCTTTAAGGCGCGCAATAAGATCCTGCGCTAACGAACCACCCGCTCCTGTAATTAAAACAGTGCGCCCGGTTATTTTTGTGACAACTGACTCTAATTGGTTTTTATCCCTACTCTCGCTCATACTGCCTTCCTCTTATACAAACCAATTTTTCCTTTCTTGCAAGCCATGTTGTATGAGTTTTTTAATCTCATTTTTGACACTCGCCACCTTTTTTTCTACTTCTTTTTCGCACTCAACATTACCTGAAAAATACATTGGCTCACCATATGTAATTACAACTTTCGTTGGCAAAGGAAAGGGTAGGCACATGGGGAGATACGGCATCCCTAACATCTTTGCAATAGATTTTAAATTTCCTAAAGAAGGCATGGATTCTTCACAACCTACCACGCCAACGGGAATAATCGGCGTCTTTTCCTCGATTGCAATATGCATAAAACCATGGCCAAAACGCTTTAACTGATAACGATCTTTAAAAGGCTTACCAGAACCACGCACACCTTCAGGAAAGACAATGACCGCTTCTTCATTTTGGAGCATTTTGACGCAATTAACAGGGTCGCCTATCACAGCCCCCGCCTCATTTAAGGCATTTCCAATAAAAGGAATAGTAGGCACCCAACGCTCAATCATCACACGAGGCGCTCTTGGACCATGAGCGTTCGTCACCATTCCCGTGCCAATTAAGGCACCATCAATAGGTAGTTGGCCGCTATGATTAGAAATAATAAGGACGCGCCCCTCTTTGGGAATATTCTCAAGACCAAAAGTTTTAACACGAAAATAACGATCATAAAGCGGCTTGAATAAAGCCATCCATACTTTAGCGCCTTCGATATTGTATCCCCAAGGATCAAAACCAAAACTGCCGACAGGTTTAGGGATTTGATTAATACAAGTATCAATTTCACTTGATACCAACTTCTTTTTCAGAAAGGCTCTGAACTGCATATAAATCCTTTTGCCTTAAAAATTAAAATTAGGGTAGCGTAACGGTAGATGCTGCATAAATTCGCACTTATAAAATTAACCTTATGATATAAGACTTAGCAAGGTAACTTAGGCAAGTGCAGCAAGATGACGCTCTAGAATTACAACATAACTTTGCTGTGATTGATTAGGCTTAATGTAATCAAGAAATGTTTCGTTTTTAGCATTAAGCGCTTTTAAATTAAAGCCGCCCTCAATGAAAAGCGGAATAAAATCCTCAAAAGCCTCTACAGGTAAGCTGCGATAAGCACGCAGAAGAATGGCAAAATCTTTATTATTATTGCCGACGGGTTCTGTATCAAAAAAAGCACGCAGCTGTATTTCACTAAACACCTCGCCAAATACGCCTTTTTTATCAGGCCGTTTTTGATCGCCACTTACAGCTTCTTCCATTTTGACATCCCCCCAGATGAACTGATTATAAGGGCATTATAACTGATTCATTTTAATTTTCGACAATTCACTGGGGACTTTTTATATTAAAAAATTCGCACTTTTTACAAGATAGCAAAGGGGTGTCATTCATTATTAATAACACGATCATTTAACATTTGCTGGCTTGCAAAGTAAGAATCTGGCATGGGTGAAGCACTCTCCTGAATCGGTAACTCAACTCGTCCACTAAACTTTGCCTCAGTTAACCAACCAGAACCACTGAAACGATATTGATCACTGTAAGATCTAACAACCAACCCAATAATATCGCCTTTTCTAACATGACTACTAATACCTGCTAGTTCTATTTTTTTACTTCCTACGCCTTTAATGGGTGTTATTTGATCGCTAATAAGTGAAATTTTATTGCTATTTTTTCTCTTAATGCCTATCCCAACAAACATGATGGGATTCTCAAGGTTACTCTCTTTAATCACAAGTTCAGCCAAAGGAATCCCAGTAATGGTGCCTGTTGATTCAATGACGGTTAAGGGCACAAATGCAGGGCGAAAACCACCGCCGCTTTCAGCAAGATCACCATAATAAACTTTATCCGTATCCCGACTAAACATACCCTTTACACGATCAACCCAACGCATGGGTAACTCAAAAAAGCCAGCAAAACCAGAGGTAACACTTGCATCTCTAATCGCATATGACTTACCCCCGATCGGGATATCTGAAAATACAGTGCCGGATTTTTCATCTTGCGTTAAACAAATAGCAGGGATTTTTGCCGCAGCGCCTTCTTTTCCTTTTAGTTTTTCATCGAACCAATTTATGGTTTCATCAACCAAATTAAGCGCTTGGCCATCGCAATGTACCGTGCGCTCAATCTGATAACCGGGCACCATTGAAAACTGAGAAAAAGGCAATAAATGACCACGCTGAGCACCAATGAATCGCACATCTTTACCTGTTTTTTTGGCGCACTCAAAATTCTTAAAACCCTCGTTCATATTAAACAAAACATCTCTAAAACCTTGTATAAAAAGAATATCTGCCTGTGGCGGCTCTCCTTTATCACAGTAATACTTGGCACCATGATCTTCTAATTCTTGAAAAACATCCTCACGCACCAAACCTTTTCTTGCATCAAGATAGGAGCGATTTATAAACGGCTCCATTCTTCCAGGATTTAATACATTTCCGGCCAAAAGAAGCGTTGTTAACCAGCCACTTTTAGCCACTCGACTAGGGTATAAAGAGCCTTCAATATTGTGCCATGTATTAAAAGGTACAATTGCATCTATACGCTTATCAAGAATTGAGCCCATTAAAGCAGCGCCGCCGCCGTAACTTTCACCCACAACACCAATAACAGGATCTTTTCCTTTAAAAGTCAGGCGAGGTAAATTATCTTGCGCCCAATCAATAACGGCGGAGAGATCACGCCCTTCAAACTCAGGATCACTGACATGAATCATTCCACCACTCTTACCATGACCCCTCTGATCATAGCTAATTACCCAATAACCTTGCTTCCATGCCTCAAGGGCTGCTTCACCAGACAAGATGAATTTAGCATACATACTCACAGGACCCGACATACGAAAAACGCCAAAACCATGCGCATGAAGAATAACAGGTGCTGTTTCACCTGGTTTAAGGGCAGGACGATAAACTGTAGCGCGCAGCTTTATACCATCAAAGGAATAAATATCAACATCAAAATAAGTGGCTGTAATAGGCTTTTGATTATCAGTTAGAAGAAGGGTATCGTAAGGCAGGCTGCTACAAGAAACTAAAAAAATAATAAATAAAGAAGTGATGCTTAACCGCAAAAAATTTGGCAAGTAATAACGAAAACAACAACAAAAAGCTCGGCTTAACATGTTTTACTCCGTGTCTTTCCCACGCTTGCTTCCCTAAACTAAAAGGGGCCACCTTTCGCCTTACTATGCAACGTAAAGCTACGCAACATAAAGCGAAGGACACTTGCTTTATTGTCTTATTTTTTATTCTCCCATGAAAAATAACGTTAAGTTATATATAGCACCAATTTTAATAAAAAATCCAATTCATTTTAATAAAAACGCAACATTACTGTGCGCGCACAACTTGTTATTAAGTATCTTAGTGCGTTACTAGCACGCAAAAGAGGCATGTATTGTCTTTAAAATCATTATTGCGTAGACTCGGCGACATCATTGAAAAAAATAAATTTCTTATGGAGAAGGCCTTAAGCATGCACTTTTACTCGAAAAACAAACAAAAAAAAACAAGAAAAAATAGCTGCTATGCTGCATTACTCTCCAGCACTCTACTTTGCCTTATTTATACAAAAACTTGTTCTGCGTTTGAGACTGACTTATTTATAGGCAACGCTAAAGCAATGTCTTTAGGCAATGCTGTAACAGCGGATCCACCGCATATTGATGCTATTTACTTTAATCCAGCAGGGCTTGCAAAGCTTGAAGGCGTACAAATACAAGTTAAAGCAATTGGTGCCGCATTTGAATTACAAACAGAGTTACATGCGCCGGACTTCTATCAAAACCTGCTTAAAAATATAAATCTGACTGATCCTATTCTCGATGCAAATGGCAATGCAACCAGCCGTACAACACAGTTTGATGTACAGGTTCCAGGCGCAGGGCTTGTTAAGCTACCTATTCCTGGCGGAATTTTAGGTGGTATTTCTTATAAGCCTGAGCAATATTCCCGCTGGACGTTCGCTAATTCTGTTTTTGCCCCGCTTATTGCCGGTGTGCATCGCACAGATCCTGCCGGTGCTTTTATTGGAAAAGATATTGGCGCAACACGCCTTACTTACTTTGCACCAACCGTTGGCTATAAATTTACAGAAGATTTTTGGGTAGGCGCTGGTCTTAATATTAGTTACTTTGGTGTCGGGGCGGATATATCGTTGCGCTTCCCTGATTTACTCTTGGCTGCCACGAGCCTTGTTACCGGTGAAGAAAGTGTACTGTGTTCAAATGTACCGCAAATTTCGATACTTATTGATTCTTGTAATGGCGGCTTAAGGCCAACTGATACACTTGCAGATGTGAATGTAACGCTAGAGGATTACTTTTCCCCCACTTATAACCTAGGCTTTTTATGGCATGTAACCAATTGGCTCACGTGGGGTGGCGTATATCATTCAGGCTCTCAAGATAAACTTGAAGGTGACCTTGAAATTAAATATAGCGAACAGATTAAAAATCTAATTACTGGCTTAAATAATAATAGTAATCCTGCTCTTCTCGCTGCTATTCGCTTTCTTTTTCCTGCCTGGCCTGCTGATGCCACTGATGACTCAACAAAAACCACGGTTGATTTTGAATATCCAGCGCACGCAGCAACCGGCATAAAAGTGCAGCTTCTACCTCGTTGGAGTATGAATGTTGATATAAAATGGACCGAATCGAGCGCATGGGATCAATGGACAGCAAATTTTACAGATCCTGTTGAGGTACTTGGCATTGTTGGTATTCTTACGAAAGGCGTGAGTACGGACTACGTTGAAATACCGCGTAACTATCAAAATTATTGGACTTATGGCGTTGGTATTGAACATCTTTACAACCACCGTTTAACATTAAGAGGCGGTTATGAATATCGCGCTTCTCCCATTCCTGATGATCGAGGCGATGCTGTCGTGCCGATTGGTGAAATGCATATTTTAGGAACAGGGCTGAACTTTAAAATTAACCAAAACTCAGACATCGACTTAGCAGCTGCCTTTATAACAAGCAAAACAACCATCCCTGCTTGCTCTAGCCCCAATGCTAATGACTGCTCTGTTAGCTCACTCATTTATAGCCCTTATAGCGGGCTTGATGTTAAACACACCCTTAATGTTGCCCTTTTTGAAGCGGCTTATCAGCTGAAGTTTTAACGAAGAAAACACAAAACGACAACTGATAACACTCTTGATACAAGCGCTAAACATTCTTAAGCGATGCGAAGAGAAGCGCATCGTTATAATGTTTAGCGATGCACCTCTATTGATTCATAGTCTTTAGGATGGATAAAAAGTTTAATACAAGAGACAACCTATGCTTGATAACAGAAAAGCCCTTATTTTTCTCAATGCGCTTGGCGAGACCTTAAAGTTTAATCCCGGCGAAATAGAAGAAGATCAGCAGCGTTTTCAAGTCACTATCCAAAAAAACCCCATTATTATAGAGTTTGAAAACCGATCAGAACGTCCTGACCGTGTTGTTTTTTATGCGGTACTCGCAAAGATTGCCAGCACTCACCGCACAAGTTTTGCCAGCTTATTTCTTGAGGCTAATTATCTATGGTCTGCTACTGGGGACGCGACGATTGGGGTTAATTCTGAAACAGACGAAGTGATGTTCTCACATCAATTACTCACAGAAAGCCTAAACACCGAGCAGTTTATCAATGAGTTTCTGATTTTTGCGCACACGCTGGATAACTGGAAAAAGCTGGTAGAAGAACTGCAACAAAGCAGTTTTTCTGGCCTATCGCAATTATAGAGTGATACAATCCACGCACGACTGAAAGCAATGAAATTAACAAAAGATCAGGAGTTTAAAATATGGTATCTAGT
>CAMAPQ010000058.1 GCA_945860125.1 Klebsiella pneumoniae | reverse complement strand
TTTACCTTTAGCAGCGGCAGCGCCTTTAACTGCTTCAGTCAACTGAATAGCCGCATCACCTTTTTGGGAGGTTAAATTAAGGCTTGATTTTGGAATAACGCCAATTGCACCAAGCTGTAACGCTTTAAGCGTATTTTCAGCCCCTTGCTCTGTAACTGAAGAACAAATAATAACGGGTAAGGGATCCGTTTCCATAATATGACTTAAAAACGTTAACCCATCCATTCTTGGCATTTCAATATCTAGCAATAAAACATCTGGTTTATCTTTTTCCATTTTGCGCATGGCAATAATAGGATCTGGCGCATAACCTATCACTTCAATTCCAGGATCCGTCACTAAAAATTCTGTCAGCATTTTTCTAACCAATGCAGAGTCATCAACAATCATTACTTTTATCATGCTTATTCCCTACCTTTTTTTCTAAAAATGGAGGGCTCAATTAAAGTTGCACCAGGGACAAGATCAGATACCATTTCTGATCGACTCACAATCAAATAGCCGCCTTCATTTAAAGCACCCAATAATTTATCAACCACTTTTTTTCTTGTGGGATTATCAAAATAAATTAACACATTGCGACACAAAATAAGATCAAACTTTTCAGCAGGAATATCATTTGAAATCAGATTATTTGTTTCAAATTTTACTTTTTGTTTAATTGCTTTATTAACCTGATAGCTATCTTCCTCTGAAACATTTTGGCTTAATTTTTTATCAAAAAATAAATCCATATGCGAGCTATAAATATGAGGAATACCTTCAAAGTGATGGTTAAGATAAATACCTTGCCTTGCTTTTTCAACTTCAGTCACTGAAATATCTGTGCCTAAAATATGCCAATCACTACCAATACCCATATATTCTGTAAGGCACATTGCAAGCGTATAAACCTCTTCACCAGAGGAACAAGCAGCAGACCATGCTTTTAATTTTTTACCTTTAAACATGGGGATAATTGTTTTTTTAATAAAATCAAAATGTTGATTTTCTCTAAAAAAAGACGTTGTATGCGTTGTAAGTAAATCGATGACTTTTTGTAGCTCGCCTTGATTAAGGCCTATTTTAGACAACGTATACTCATAATACTTTTCAAATGAGTTTATCTGATGGGCAATAAGACGTTTTCTTAACCTATTTTCCACCATCGTGCGTTTATCAATCGTAACGATCACGCCACTTGATTCAAATAAGAGCTTTGCAAACTTCTCAAAAGTAGTTTGCGTAATTTCTTCAGGAAAACCGTTAAAATCAGATTGATTCATGTTCGTTGCTTTTATTATTAATAACTTAAAAAATGAACAAGGCGGCTAACGATGCTTTTTTATATTTAGGACTTACGCAAAATTGTTCCAGCAAGGCGTCACGATGAAGACAGTACAAATCGTACGGCGAAGCGTGACAACGAAGCTGGGCAGTTTTGCGTAAGTCCTAATATTTTAAGAGCCTAATAATTTCTTTAATACTTCTAACATTTGATCAGGATGAAAAGGCTTGGTGACCCATACTTTAGCGCCAGCGCTTTTACCTTGTTCTTTCATTTCATTAGAAGATTCTGTGGTTAACATTACAACAGGCGCAAATTTATTATTAGCATGCGCTTTAACTTTTTTAACAAACTCAATACCATTCATATTAGGCATGTTTAAATCAGTGATGATTGCATCATAACGACCTTCATCCAGCTTTTTAGTGCCTTCTACACCATCACCTGCCGTGGTAACTTCATAGCCAAATTTTTTCATCGCAAGCCCGACGACTTGACGCATAGACGCTGAGTCATCAACAAACAAAATTTTCTTAGTCATAATCTAACCCTACTCGTCAGTTTTACAAAAAAAGTACTTAGAAAAAAGTAATTTCATCTTTAGTTTCAGTCTGGGCATGGCCTCCACTCACAACGGTCTCAAATACGTCTCGCTCGCTCGACATCGTATACGTTTTAAGTAAAATGGCCATTCTAGCTTGATGCCTGTCAATATTAAATTCACCCTTTTCTTCAATCACAATCTTTTTGAATTTATCAGAAACAGCTAACATATCTTCGATCACGTGCTCAAGAATTTGTCGGGTTGTATCCTGAAACTGAAGCAGTCTTAAGAAGTCTGAAATATCATCCTGCACAATAGTTGATTCTTTAACTACTTTTTCCGCATCAGTTTTAAGCTCATCAATCACATAGATCATGCGATCTTTATTACTCGTAAGTCTTTCTTTTGTTTTTACAAATACATCCGCTGTACTTGAACAAAAATCATTAATATTATTTTCAATCCTACCGACAACACTTGAATAGTTTTTAACACTATCCATAATGCCATTTACCGCACTTGCTGTTTCTGCTGCTAACGTTCTAACCTCACCGGCAACCACCGCAAAACCACGTCCATGATCACCGGCCCGCGCTGCTTCAATCGCAGCATTTAAGGAAAGAAGATTGGTGGTTTTAGAAATTTTATCAATACGATTCGCTAAATCTTTAACAATTTCATTATGTTTTTTAAATTCATTAAAAGAAAAAAGTAAATTATTTCCTTGCGATACACGCTCAGATAATGCTTCATCAAGATAAGTTAAAACATCTTGTTGATAACTTAAAATATTCATCACAGAATTTTGATTTTTTTCATCTGAAATAAGTAAGCTAACATTTTTTGAACGATTAATATTTACATTTAAATTATCCATAATCTTACAAATATGATCCGCTAATTGCATCACCGCACTTTCTGTTTGCGTTACCACATTTTCAATTTGTAAACGATGAATTTCAACAGCAGAAACACAGTACTCTGCTGTATCGACATATTCGCCTTCTTCACTAGATTTTTCTATTTTCTCAGAAGAAGCATCTGGTTTTTTCTCATATTTAAGCTGGTTTTGATAAAATTTATTTTTTAAATCAAGCCAAAAAAATAAAAGATACACCTGAAAAAAAATCATTGCAAAACCAACCAACTCATATTTTTTTGAGACTAAGGTGATTAACCAAGTTAAGAGCGCAAAGCCTAAAGTAACAATCAATTTTTCGTACTTTATTTCCATCTTTAGAGGCAAAATTATATCAATCATATACTGCCTTGTTTTACAAAAAAATTAATATTAATTTAATTTTTATTCTTTAATTTTCAGCATAACTTAAATAAGCAACAGACTGTATTGAAAACAGCTTATCCAAATTTAGAACAGTCACACATTTTTCATTAAAACGCGAAACACCTACAATATTTTCCCTTTTCATATCCATGCCAATTGAAGGTGGCTCCGTAATTTCCTTTTCATCCATTTCAATTACTTGATGCACCTGATCAATCAGCATGCCAATATTCATAATTTCTTCTTCAACAAATATTTCAATCATTACCACGCATGACTTTGATTTTTTATCAGCCGTTATTTCTGAATTTTTTTCACTTAATCCTCTTAACTCTCTTAACCCTAAGAGCTTTGCAAGACTTACAATCGGAATAATACTGCCACGTAAATTAACAACACCGATCAAATGATCCGGCACCCTTGGTATAGGTCGCACTCGATCAAGCTCTATAATTTCTGTCACTCGCTTAACAGGCACTGCAAATATTTTTTCAGCCACAAAAAAACAAAAATATTGATTTTGCTCATAGTCCGTATCAATGAACTGTGCATTATTAGAATGGGACGCCATAATTTACTCCTAGCATATGCCAAGCTTAGGTTGAGATAACGATTGTTTTGTTGAACGTGTAACGTGTCGATCACTTTCACGCGCCGTTGCTTCTTTGATTAACCCTGCCACATCAAAAATAAGCGCCACATTGCCGCCACCCATAATGGTAAACCCTGTGATCCACTTCATACCATAAAACACTTTACCTAAAGGTTTAATAACGGCTTGCGTTTCGCCTAATAACTCATCAACCACTAAACCTATTTTTTTAGTACCGAATTGAACCACAACAATATTTACATTTTTATTTAAATTTTCTTGACGATTAATCCCTAAATATTCTTCTAGTTTTAATAAGGGAAGAAATTCATTTCTTAAAGTAATCATATTATAGCCTTCTGATTTTTCAATAATTTCAGAAGCTTTTAATGATAAACATTCAATAATAGAAGCTAAGGGAATGACAAAATCTTCACTGGCAATTCTCACTAAAAATCCATCAATAATGGCCAACGTTAGTGGAATACGAATAATAAAACGTGTGCCTTTACCTAAAACGGATTCAAGCTCAATCTGCCCTCTTAAACCCTCGATATTTTTGCGCACCACATCCATGCCTACACCGCGCCCGGAAATATTAGTGACAACTTTGTTGGTGGTAAATCCTGCCTCAAAAATAAGCGCATAAATCTCACCATCAGCCAATATTTGATTGTCTTTAACAAGCCCTAACTCTTTACCGCGCGCTAATAATTTATCTTTATTAAGACCTTTACCATCATCGCGAATATCAATCACAATCGCACCAGACTCATGATAAGCATTTAAAATAACCGTACCTTCTTCTGGCTTACCGGCTTTTACCCGCTCTTCAGGCGATTCTATGCCGTGATCAATTGCATTTCTTACCATGTGCGTTAGCGGATCAAATATTTTTTCAACCACGGCTTTATCAAGCTCTGTATCACCGCCATAAATTTCAAGTTTGATTTTTTTATGCAAATCAATTGCCTTATCACGCACCACACGTTTAAAGCGATCAAACGTGCTGCCAATCTCAACCATTCTTAAACCAAGCGCGGTTTCACGAATATCTTCAAGTGTCGTTTTAATACTTCCTAACGATTCAATTGCTTTTTCACTTTTAGTTAAATCAACTAAAGTGGTGAGCTGTGTATTCATCGTCACAAGCTCGCCAATTAAATTAATTAAATTATCAAGCTTTTGTGAGTTAACACGTATTTGATTATTCGCCATAACTTTCGTTGTTTTCTTACCTTCTTCGTGCTTTGCTTCTTCCTCTTCACTGTGTGAAGTGATCTGAGGCTGCGTTGGTATAGAAGGCTCATTAAGAGATATATTTTTAGCTTCTTCTGCTTCAGCCTCTTCTTCTGCTTTTAAAGCAAGTGCTAAAGAGCGTTCTTCATCTGCTAATTTATCTAACAGCAAAACCTGCAGATTAACGCCATCAACAAACTCAAAAATATCGTAAATTAACTTATCTTCAGAACTCGTCGTTAAAACTAAAGACCAACCTAAATAACATGCATCCGGCTCTATTTCAGACAAAGGCGGAATATGATCTATTAATGCCGTTACTTCTTCAATAAAACCTAAATCTGAGAGCTGGCTTAAAAGTTGAGCAGGAATAAAACCTTCTCTTAAAGTATCTTTACCCAAGTAAAACTTAATAAAATATTGGTTTTGTTTTTTGCGATCATCTGACTTTTCATTATTTTTTTCAGGTGTTTTGTTTGTAGTATCATTTTTTAGCTCATTTTGGAAAACTTCAAGTTTCACAAGAATATCAGTCGCTTTGGCTTTATCCGTTACTTGGTTACCCAAAATATCCTGAAACATTAATTGCAAATGATCTTTTACTTCAATCATCACACTAATTAAATTCGAGGTAACAGGAATGGTTCCTTTTCTAACATCTGATAAAACATGCTCTGCTTTATGGGTAAACTCAATAATACTATCAAGCCCCACTAAACCTGCGGAACCTTTAATAGTATGCACAGCACGAAATATTTGATTAATTGATTCGGTATCTTCGGTTTGCTTATCCAAAACAAGCAGTGCCTGCTCCATTTGCTCAAGCAGCTCTTGCCCTTCTGTCATGAAAATATCTAAGCCACTTGCATCTTCATCAAAATCATCAAGTTCATTCATAAATTACACCACATTATCATTAATATTATTGAGCGTTTAACCAACCAGAAAGGTGTAAAGCCTCTATTTTTTCCTGCGTTTCAAAGGAAAAATTAATTATTTTAATTTTTCCTTTGGGATACGAAGGATCTAATTTGACAGCAAGAAGCAGTTGCAAAAAGGAATTATCTACGCTTTGAACCTGACTAAGATCTATCATTAAGGTATCAGCGTGACTCACACCCTCTTCAATAAATTTTTTAATTTGAGCACATAAGCTTTCAACATCATAAAGAGTGGCATTACCCAGCAACGTCAATGTGTTTGACATGATTTTGACCCTTTTATTATTTTATTCAGCGTTAATTTATAAAGTCTAAAAGACAAAATCGTTTTTTTCAAACTTATTTAGGACTTACGCAGAATTGCTCCAGCAAGGCGTCCTGACGAAGACAGTACACGCTGTACGGCAAGGCAGGACAACAAAGCTGGGCGATTTTGCGTAAATCCTATATTCCCTTATCAGATTAATAATGTCTTTTTTTACATAGGAATCGATATTTTTTTTATTCGACTATTTATTCGACTACAGTTAATTATACCCAAAGTAATTGGAATCATGGCAAGGCGGCAAGAGAGAGAACCCCATGAGCATAGATAAACTATGTGATTGGGGTGAAGGAGAGCTGCCAACAATGCCGTGTTTTCAAGTACGAAGGGTATTGATGAGATTTAATTAACAGCGCCTATTTCCTATAAAGATTTTTATTACGGCCTAAAAGAATAAGAAGGAAAAAAAAATGTCAAACTCACTACAGGCTTTTTCCAATGATGAAGATGAAAATTCATCTAATAATGCATTACAAAATGAATATCTCACTTTTCATTTAGGCGCTGAAGTTTTTGCTATTCCCATTAAAAATGTTAAAGAAATTATTGAGAATTCAAACTGCACACCCGTTCCTTCTGTGCCCTCTTTTTTTAGAGGCATTTTGGATTTAAGAGGTCGTGCTATTCCTGTTATAGATTTAAATGTACGTTTTACAGGCAAACCGATAGAAGTGAGTAAACGCACCTGCATTATTATTATTGAACAAGAGATGAAGGGCGATACCATCGAAATGGGTTTAATGATTGATGCCGTTAAAGAAGTGGTTGAACTACCTCATGATTCCATTGAAGCAGTACCTTCTTTTGGTAATAGAATTAACACTGGTTTTATGGAAGGCATTGCGAGAATAAATAATAAATTTGTCGTTATTTTAGATCTTGCTAATGTTTTGCCTTCAGAGGAAATTAAGGAGATTACTATTATAAAAAATAATGAATCTTAATTTTTCGGTACATTTCAAATGTGTTGTTTATAATTAACAAAACTGAAAAAAATAATTTTACTAACAAAAAAGAGGAAATATCCATGAGAAGTTTTTTCAGTGCCTCAGTCAACATTATGAGCAGGCTGACTTTCACCCGTAAACTGGTTGTCATTACCGTTTTATTTGCTATTCCCTTAGCGGTTTCGCTCTATTCATTACTTGCCTCACAACAAGTCATTATTAAGCATGGTAAAAATGAAAAAGTGGGTATTGAATTATATTACTCTATTCAAAAAACTTTAGTTTTAGTCGCTGAACACCGTGGTAAATTCTTAGGTTTTATCTCAGGAAAAACAAATTCTCGCGAGCAAGTATTAGCCCTTGAAAAAGAGATACAAGCTAAAATGGTAGAAAGCTTAAAAATAGCGCAACCTTTTCAGGATAAAGTAAATACCCTTTCTTTTTTAAATAGACATGTCGAACACATAAAAGATTTATCGATTGAAAATGCTGATAAAGATATGCCAATAGCTTGGTATAAAGGAACGCTCGTGGGTAGTGCTCGATTTTTAGATGCTCACACTAAACTCATTGGTATGATGACCAATGATTATACAACCTTAAAAACGGACTTTGATCTCGCCATTGATAGCGATGCAATAAATTCGCTTATAATTAATATTCTCACCGAATATTTACCGCCTTTTCGTGATGTGTTTAATCGTTATGCTGATATTGCTAAAGTGGTTGCTGAAGCCAAAGCTTTTTCGCCTGAGAATTTTACACAGTTGAATACGTTAAATATTCAAGCAAGAGAATCATCAGCGCAGTTTCAAGAAAGATTAGCGTTACTTAAGCTTGACGGAAACCTTGAGCTAAAACTAGCTGAAGTTACAACCGCTTTAGATAAATTAACAAAAACAACGAATACTTTTTTTGATACGATTTACTCAGAGATTATTAATACAGATGAAATTACCATTGATGTGGCGACCGTTGAAGCACAAATGAATGTGGCCTCAACGCAAATTAAAGAATTACGCGATATTATGCTTTCTATTTTAAACAGCAGAATAGAAGCTAATGTAAATCAACTTGAAAGAAATGTGGCAATCGTTTTATTTAGCGGCATTGCCGGCGTATTTTTAGCTTTCTACTTTATTAGCGGCTTTTATATTGGCATTAAAGAATCACTTGGTGCATTACGAGCATGCGCTCAAAAATTAGCACAAGGTGATTTAACAGCACGTGCCGCGATTACGTCTAAAGACGAAATGCGCGATATTACCGACTCTTTTAATAATGTGGCAGATGCTTTTGAACGCGCGGTTGGCACGGTGGCTATTTCAGTTAATCAATTAAATCAATCTGCTGAAGAAATTAATCGTGCCTCTAGCGATTTAAGCAATAATGCAAATCAGGCAGCAGCCAGCGTAGAAGAAACCTCAGCGTCGATTGAAGAGATTGTGGCCTCTATTAATCAAAATGCGAAAAGCGCAAAAACAACTGAAACCATTGCCGCTAAAGCGAATAGTAATGCTCAAAAAGGCGGAGAAGCGGTACGCCGCACCATTGAAGCAATGAAACAAATCGCAAGTAAAATTCAGGTTATTGATGATATCGCCCACCAAACGAATCTCTTGGCTTTAAACGCAGCGATTGAATCAGCTCGTGCAGGCCAACATGGTAGAGGCTTTGCAGTGGTTGCCACAGAGGTAAGAAAACTGGCGGAACATTCACGTGTTGCCGCAGAAGAAATTGCAACCATGGCAAGCAATAGCGTGGGTGTTGCAACTGACGCTGGTAACTTATTAGGTGAAATTGTGCCAGGTGTTGCAGAAACATCAGATCTTGTCAGAGAAATTGCCCAAACATCCGATGAACAAGCCATATCAGTCAATCAAATTAGCCAAGCTGTTTCACGTGTTGATCAAGTTACGCAACGTACTGCGAGCGCTTCAGAAGAGTTAAATGCAACCTCACAAAATATTGTGATACAAGCAGGTCAGCTCACAAAGTTAGTGAGTAGTTTTACCTTTAACAGCAGCAAAAATAACGCAGCGTAATTTTGGCTTTTTAAATAAAACGGATCAGGGGCAGAGTGAAGCATCTGCCCTTTTTATTTAGAGTTAGGACTTAAGAAAAATATTTTTATATCTGCCTATACTGACTGATAGGACTTATGCGGGTGATTTATTAGGTAAAATTGTGCCAGGCATTTCAGTCAATCAAATTAGTCAAGCTGTTGCACGTGTTGATCAAGTTACACAACGAACAGCCAGTGCTTCAGAAGAATTAAATGCAACTTCAGAAAATATTATGGCACAAACCAAATAGTTCACTAAACTTGTGCAGGGCTTTGTTTTTAATGTTGTACAAGATAGTCAAAGTGCAGCATAAAATCCCATTTTTTATAGAGATTAAATTTAAGGAGATATTATGAAGCTAAACGGAATAAAGAAACTAAGCCAACTAACGCTGTTGTGTAGTGCGTGTAGCGTTGTTGCGCTTGCATCAAATGTTGCGCTTGCAGAGGCTTATAAAGCAGCTGCTCAAGCAACTGGCGAGGTTAGTGTTGTTGGTTCAGATACCGTAAGTAAAGCCGCTAAATTATGGGTTGAAGATTTCAAAGTAAAACAAGCAGGTTTAAAAACCAATCTGACAGAAGCTGATTCAGGTGAAGGCGCAAGTGCACTTGTTTCAGGTAAAGCGGATATTGGTATGATGAGCCGTACCATGAAACCACAAGAAATTTTGGCGTTTCAATCTAAAAAAGGCTATCAACCAACACAGATTATTGTTGGTCTTGATGCAATTGCTGTGATTGTTCATCCCTCCAACTCACTAAAAAGTGCCTCTATTCCTCAAATCGATGGCATTTTTTCAAGCACTCTAAAATGCGGCGGCAAAGCCGTAGATACTTGGGGCGCTTTAGGTGTAACGGGTGACTTAGCAAGTAAAGCACCCACGCTTTATAGCCGAGAAGCAAAATCTGGCACACGCGGCATGTTTGAAAAAGAAGCTTTGTGTAAAGGGACATTTAAAACCACCATCAAAGAAATTGATCATAATGCAGGCGTTACATCAGGGGTCGGCGCGGATGCTTCTAGTGCAGGTTATACAAGTTTGGCTGGTTTAAATAGCTCAGTTAAAGCCATTGCTGTTTCTAAAAAAGACGGTGATGCTGCCATTGAGTTAAGTGAAAAAACAGTAATTGATCAAACCTATCCCCTTTCAAGAGGTTTGTACTTGTATGTTGATAAGGCCCCAACTAAAGCGCTTGACCCAAAAATAGCTGAATTTGTTCGTTATGCAATTTCAGCAGAAGGCCAAGCTTTGGTTAAAAAAGCAGGTTATGTTTCTATTACAGATACCATGGCAGCAGAAGGTAAAAAAGGCGCTGGTCTGTAGTTTTAAAAAATAGCGCGAGATAAGTTTTCCTAACGAGTAAGTTTTCCTAATAAGAAAGGGGCCACAAGCCCCTTTCTTATTGCTGTAATTATAAAAATAGCAACGGGGATAGATTTTACTTTTACGAAAAAACCAATGCCGTTCGTCCTGAGCTTGTCGAAGGATAGGCGTCAAGAACCCTTCGACAAGCTCAGGGCGAACGGAAAACTAAAAACTAAAAACTAAAAACTAAAAACTAAAAACTAAAAACTAAAAAACGCGCCTTAATCGTTTAACGACTTACCACAGCCGCCGGAGCAAGCTCTGAGGTACAACTAGGACAACGCACCGCTTTAAGAGGAATGGTTGAATAACAAAAATCACATTCTTTAGTTTTGACAGGTTCAGGATTTTTTTGCGCCTGTAACCGAGTAATCCCGTTAATCAATAAAAACATCGCAAAAGCAACAATTAAAAAGCTAATCACTGAATTTAAAAATAAACCATAACTAATAATGACAGCGCCCGCTTGTTGAGCAGCAGCTAATGACCCATAGGGACCTGCAACCGCAACACCTTCTTTTAAAGTAAAAAACAGATCAGAAAAATCAACGCCACCCAGTAACAAACCAATAGGCGGCATAATTACATCGCTCACCATACTTTTAACAATAGTTCCAAAAGCACCACCAATAATAATACCCACTGCCATATCAACAACATTGCCACGCATGGCAAATTCTTTAAATTCTTTAAACATGCCTTCTCCCCCTCAATTATTATAGGACTTACGCAAAATTGTTCCAGCAAGGCGTCGCGATGAAGACAGTACAACTCGTACGACGAAGCGCGACAACAAAGCTGGGCGGTTTTGCGTAAGTCCTATTATTAACTATTCCAATAACAAAGCTGGGAAATTTTACGTGTAAGCCCTAATAAAAAGTCACGCCATAACAAACAGCTAAACTAGGTTACGCTATATTTTTTGTAATGAGGACAGGACTTACGCAAAACTGCCGAAGGGCAGGCTAAAAACTAAAACTCATAATTAGCACTCATATAAAAATTATTTATATTAATTTTTGTGCTACCAGCAATAGAGTCCGGCGCGATTGAGAAATACCTTTCTGCGCCTAGTTGCATATAAACACGGGGAATCAATTCACGCTCATAACCAAAACCTGCTTTAAATCCTGTCACATTCTGTGCTTCATAAGCAGTGCCGCTTGTTTCGCCCCCTACCCGCATAAGATAAAGACCCACATCACAAAAATAACGATGTTTCTGTACCCAATCAGAATAACCACTCAAAAAAAACGTCACCGCTGGAAAATCTAAAAAAGTTGAGACTGTTTTAGAAGGATTATCAAAACCAGAAAGTTGGTGGTAAGCAACGCCTACCGCAACACGACGATCGACAAAATACTCAGCGCCTATTTTAAAACTCAACGCAGGATCATAATTGGATAAATCAGTTGCCGCATAACCTAGCGCAAAACTTGCGCGTGTTGCGCCTGCACTACCCTCAGCAAATACAGAAGAGGACAAACAAAGTAACGCTGAAACGGATAGCGAAACAGCCAAATACCTAAACGTTAAACCACTTAAAAGCCTCATATAATCAAACCTCTACGTCCCAGTTTATTCAACACAACCCAAAACACTTCCCACTCAATGAACAAGACCCATCATTACTCATCATTTAAGACTATCTTTTACTACTTTTTCTACTTTTTGAACTCACAGGCGGATCAAAAGTAATCACACGATTGCGACCTGTGCGCTTAGCTTGATACAAAGCCGCATCTGAACGCGTTAAAGTTTCCTCAATGGGTTCAGGCGAACTATATTGAGTTAAGCCTATTGAAACGGTTACGACCAATCCTTTTGCAATGGATTGAAAATCATAATTTTGAATATTTTCACGTATTCTTTCTGCAACTTCTTTTGCTTCTCTTATTTCTGAGTTGACAAGAATAATAACAAACTCTTCACCGCCAAATCGCGCACAGATATCAATATTTCTCACCTGTGAGCGACAAATACGCGCATAAGCCTTTAAGACTTCATCGCCTATATTATGGCCAAACGTATCGTTTACTAGCTTAAAATGATCTAAATCAAGGTAACAGATAACAAAACCATAAGCACCGCGATCCGCTAATGCTCTTTGCTCCATTAGTTTTTCATTGGCATAATGCCGATTATATAAACCCGTCAAATGATCACATCTAGCCATTGACTGAATTTGTTTCAAGGCTTTGTGCAGATCAAGATTTGCTTTTTTATGTGCCTGCCCAACATCATCAAGCTCAGTATTTTTCTTCGCAATTTTTTGCTGTAATTTGACAATCTCCATGCCAAACCAAGAAAATAAAACAAGCATAACGCTCGCACAACACCACTGGATAAACTCCTGAATAATTTCACCCTTTACTAAAAAAAGTTCAGGATAAAATCGAACCATACTCAAAACATTCACGCCGTAGCCTAAAATCCCTAATACGGCGAGCGCGGTATATTGGTTTTTCTTAAGTCGCGTTGAACCCATAACCATCATCGCTAAAAAAAGCATCATGACGCATAATCGAATATCTTTAATAAAGTACAAGGAGATAATAAAAGAGAAACAAAGCCATAAACAAAAAGGAAAAAAAAGACTCGCATCAATGTCAAGAATTTTTTTTAACGAAAAACCGCCCGCCTCTTCAATTTTAATTTTTTTATTGCCCGTTCTTATTTTCTCGGCAATTTTCTCTGACATCTTAAGATTAACTTGGCGCGCAATTGAACGATTATAGCCAGAGAGGATCAAGCCTAAAAAAGTTAAGCTCCCCATCCAAACTAAAATAAAAAATATAGCTAGCGTAGAAGAACTAATCACCAGTAAATCCAGATAATAACAAGCAACACAAAAAAACATATGAATAAAGCTAACAAGAAAACCATAAAAAATATGGTTTCTACGAACTCTCTGGAGTTTTTTAGCATTATGTACAGCGCTATCATTAGCCAAAGTAATGCACCTATTCTTTATTCTTTGTATAAACCAAGATCAGCCATTTGTTTTTATATTCATCAAGGCGTTATAAATAAGAATAGGCAACATTAAAAAAAATGCTAAATTGTTACTTTAATAAAACACGCTCCACAGCTTTATGCCATCCTTTTAGTTTTTTTTGCTGCTGCATGGGGCTTATTGACGGCAAAAAATGTTTATCACACAACCATCTTTTTTCAATATCAGCTAAATCATGAAATAAGCCTGCTTGCAAACCCGCTAAATACGCAGCACCCAATGCGGTTGTCTCCTGAATAACCGGCCTTGAAACAGTACAGCGCGTTATATCTGATAAAAACTGCATTAACCAATCATTCTTAACCATGCCGCCATCTACTTTCAGCATGCGCAAAGCGCAACCAGTGTCTTTTTGAATGCTATCAATCAAATCATAAGTTTGATAACAAACGGATTGTAGTGTCGCGGTGACAATCTCGGCGATACCTGAATTTCTGGTTAAGCCAACAATCGCGCCTCTTGCTTCAGGATCCCAATGGGGCGCACCTAATCCCGTAAAAGCAGGCACAAGATAAACGCCATTTGTTTCACCATTTGACTTAACTGCCCAACGCTCTGACTCATCTGCATGGGCAATAATTTTTAGCGAATCACGCAACCACTGCACCCCTGCCCCAGCAATAAAAATGCTGCCTTCTAGCGCATAAGTTGTTTTATTATTTAAGCGATAAGCAACTGTTGTTAGCAATCGATGCTGACTTAAACAAAAACTTTCCCCCATGTTCGCCATGAGAAAACACCCAGTACCGTATGTTGATTTTGCAGAGCCTGGCTCAAAACAAGCTTGCCCAATTAAAGCAGCTTGCTGATCACCTGCCATACCTCTAATCGGCACAGAGGCACCTAGAAAATCTTTTTCAGTGAGCCCAAACTCGCTGCAACAGTTTTCTACACTCGGTAAAATTTCTTTTGGAATATTAAATAAAGACAATAACTCATCATCCCAACATTGCGTTTGGATATTAAAAAGCAGGGTACGAGAGGCATTTGTTGCATCTGTTTTGTGCTCACGCCCTGCGGTTAATTGCCATAGAAGATAGGTATCAATCGTACCAAAGGCTAATTCGCCTTGTTTAGATAAAGTACGATCAGGATCGACTTTATCTAAAATCCACGTAAGTTTGGTTCCTGAAAAATAAGGATCAAGCAGTAAACCCGTTTTTGCTGTTATTTTAGATTCTAGGCCTTTATTTTTAAGGGAAAGACAGTAGTCAGCAGTGCGCCGATCTTGCCAAACAATGGCAGCATGCACAGGTTGTCCTGTTTTACGATTCCATACAACCGTTGTTTCACGTTGATTGGTAACACCAATACCTATGAGCTGGCTTGCATGAATAGAAGCCGTTTGTAACGCCTGACGACAAGTCAGTAGTGTTGCCTGCCAAATCTCGGCGGCAGAATGCTCAACCCATCCTTCAGCAGGATAATACTGCGTTAACTCAACTTGGTGCTGAGCAAGGCATCTACCCTCTTCAGTAAACACAATGGCACGGGTGCTCGTTGTTCCTTGATCAATCGCCAATAAATAATGTGACGTCATATTGCCTGTTTCTCCTTTTGTCATCAAAGTAGCGTGTAACGAAACACGGCTACCATACAAAAGTCAGAACACGCTTACAAGCCCCTTTAACTCACCTAACTTTAACTCACCTAACTTTTTAATTAGCCTGCTTTTTGATCTAAATTATTTACATTATGATTTTGACTATATTCAACCTGACGTCGATACAAAAGAGCCAGTAACTCTTCTCTTTTACCAATCATTGTTTGATAAGACTGCACCAAGGTTTTTTGAATAGGATCAGTTGAAAAAATAACACGATTTAATAATTTCTCTAATCGCCGGATATCATACTCAAGCTGATCAATAATTTTTTTATCATTGATATTTTGAGAAGCTGCGTCAATATTTTGACCTACCCCAGATTCTTCTGTATCACTTTGCTTTTTCATCACTTTTTTCCTCACCTAATTTCCAGCGCATTATTTTTTGCCGTATATCCAGTATGGGCGAAAGCTTTCAGCTTTTCCTTAAAGACATCTAGAAATAAAAAATATTTCCGATAACTTCATACCAATCTCTCAATAAAGATTAAAGCAAAAAATCTGCCACGACACACAAGAAAAAGCTTGGCCACGATCAAGAACTGATCTAGCATACCTCTTCCTGAAATAGGATCAACAAAACGGGGGTTTTAATATGAAAGTAATAAAATTTGTTTTTTTTATACTTGCTTTTTATTTGCTTGCCTCATGCAGCAGTACGTATGTTTTTAATGAAAATAATTACAAGGAAGTCAGAGCGCCTTTTAAAGATAATTATACGGCACTGATTAAAATAGAGGGTGAAACAAAAAATATTGAAGATCAAGGAAGCCCTGTTTTATATAAAGGGAGCCCTTATACTTTAACGCTTGCGATTGAAAATCTTGAGCCCACTGTTACAAAGGTTGATTTAACCGAGTTTGAACTGGTTTCTAGTGAAACCAATACAAATATCTCACCTGTTTATTTTGAATATCAAGGCCTCGGTGAATACCCTGACCATACGCGTTATGCGTCATTTGTCGCAAAAAATCTTGATCTTAAGTATGAAAATTATACGGTTAAAGCAAGCTTTAATGTCTCTATGGGCAAAACAGTTACAAGCTTGAGCATTACATCAAAAGTCGTTAAAGATTTTCAAGAATATAAAAGAGAAAAATAGTCTTTTTATTTTTTAAAAATTTTCTTTTTATCGTTCATTTTTTCACAAGGATGTGTACCTCCCC
>CAMAPQ010000057.1 GCA_945860125.1 Klebsiella pneumoniae | reverse complement strand
TCGAGTATCGGTAAACCCTCTTCGATGAGGTAAAAACCAACATGTGCTGTGTAGTGATCTACACCATTAATTTTTGCGCTTTGATTGCTAAGTTTTATTGCTTCACGCGCAACATCTATTTCTGACAAGGCGCTTTTAGAGGCGAGTTTGGCAATAACATGGCGATAGCGATCACGTGATGCAAAGTCCATATTTATATAATGACGGCTCTGATCTTCTCGCAAAATTGTTTCAACAAAACTCATTCTTTCAACAAAAGTACGCCAATCCATTGCGCTTAAAAAACGCAAGCTACCAATGGTATTACTCACTGAAACTTGATCTGCGGCTTGTTGTTGATTTTCTAATCTAATCATTTGTTCAATGGTGATATTCATTTCAGCAAGTCGCTGCTCAATCCAGTTAAGGGGCATAGAGAGCGCAGTACCATGCCCTTGTAAGCAACGCGCAAGCTCAGCAATAAAAGAGCTTGCCATGGGTGGATTTGATCGTGCCATATCAGCAACGACTAAAATTAAATTTTTAGGGTCATTTTCTAATGTCGCCATCATTTGTGCTGCCCAGCTTTGCGCTTGGCTTAACAGAAGTTTGGAGTGTGTGATTCTCATGCTCACACGGCGCAGATTTTCAATAAGCGCAAGGCGTAGCATAATGGGAATGGCCCATAATTCACCGATCATTAGTGGCGTGATCGTTTGATAGGCTTCCACAAAGCGATTTAATGTTTCTCCATCAATCCGGCCGTCACCGTGAGAGATCACTTCTAGTGCTAAGTCATACACGCGCGGTAGCCCGCTTGAGGGCCCCTGCGCAAGAATAGGAAGCTCTCGACTGTATCCTTTGGGCAGGTGTTTTTTCGCAATACGAATTTGGTTTTCTATTAAATAAAAATTATCAAGTAACCACTCACCTGAAGGCGAAATGCGCATTTTTGCCTTAACTGACATTGTAAGCGTGCCGCAGGTTTTAATTAGAATTTGTTCATTCTCATCAAGTCTTTTTAATAATTTATCTTGTGAGTTTAATTTCCCTAAAACGTGTGAATTGGCTAAACTTTTACTGTGTTGATCCATTTGATCAGCACTGAATAATTCAGCGCGCAGTAAGGTTTGATCGCAATCTTCATTATTTGCAAAGTTGTCTGCAAAAGAAGAGGTTTGTGGGGGTGTGTAACGTATCACTATCCTTTGAATAAAGAGTGTAAAAGAAGCGCTAAGGCTCATTATTTTCTCCTTTGTATATCCCTATAAAAAAATACGAAGACAAATCTAACGATAAAAAGTAGATTGTTTGAAAAAGATAAATGGACGTTTACTGGGCAGGAAATTGAGTTTGCCAGAAGAAAATTTTTCTAACCGGCGAGAAGCAGCGTATACCAAACAGGGGGTGTTTTATACTACTATTTTTTTACGCATAGTAAAGTGCATCAGTACAATTATAATTTTCTAACTCTTGCTGTTTTAATGATGTTATCTTTTGATTGTAATACTTCGATAACATAGCCATTAATTTTAATTGAAGTGGGGAGTGTGGGGATAGATTCAAGTGATTCAATAATAAGGCCGTTGAGTGTTTTGGGGCCTTCTGTTGGTAAATTCCATTTAAGTCTTCTATTGATTTCTCTTAAATTAGTCGTTCCATTCATAATAAAAGAGTCGTCATTTTGTGGATGAATATCTGCACTGGACTCAGAAATAGTTGTGGTAAATTCACCAACAATCTCTTCTAAAATATCTTCAAGTGTAACAATTCCCCTCACTTCGCTATATTCGTCAATAACAATCGCGAGTCGTTTTTTGTCTTTTTGAAAATGGGCTAATTGAATATGTAGGGGTGTGTCTTTTAAAATAAAGTAAGGTTCAGTTGTAAATTGGAGTAAATTTGCTTTGTTTTTATCTACGTGGGAGCTTAAAAATTTAGAGAGTTGTCTTGCATGTAAAATACCTATTGGATGATTTAAACTTTCACGATATACGATTGTGCGTGTGTGGTGGCAAGTATTGAGTTGCTGAATAATCTTGGTGAAATCATCTTCAATATTAATTCCAAATATTTCATTTTTTGGAATCATCACATCTTCAACTTGAATTTGTTCAAGATCTAAAATGTTTAAAAGCATTTTTCTATGCTTTCTTGGAATGAGCGCGCCAGACTCACTCACCACTGTTCTTAATTCTTCGCGGCTTAAATCGCCCTCCATGCTGCCCACTTGTTGTACGCCAAATAATTTTAAAATAAATTGACTAATGTGGCTTACCACCCAGACAACTGGGTAGAGAATATAAAGCAAAGGTTGTAACAGCCAGGCCGAAAACATGGCCGTTTTTTCGGCTCTAATTGCGGCAAGCGTTTTGGGGACCATCTCTGAAAAGATAAGAAAGATGAGTGAGAGAACCGCGCTCGCAATGGCAATACCACTTTCTCCCCATAAGCGAATTGAAATAATGGTTGCAAGGGAAGCCGCGAAGGTATTTACAAGGTTACTACCAATAAGGATAACGCCAATTAAACGATCAGGCCTTGTTAGTAAGGTTCTTGCTTTGATGGCTGATCGGTTGCCTGTTTCTGCTAAGTGTTTTAAACGATAACGATTAACAGACATCATGCCTGTTTCACTGCCTGAAAAAAACGCAGAGCAAATAATAAGAAAAACTAAAGCGCCTATCATTGTTTCAAGTGAAACATCATTCATTATTGTATCCGGCTGACATAATTGTTTTAACTAAAAATTCCATGATATTTCTATAATTTTCAAGGTTGAGCAAGATGCCGGTTAAGGTGTTTTGAGTATCACCTCAAGCACAATACCGCTACCAACAAAACCAAGCAGAAGAATAAAAAAGCCCCAGTTTGTCCAGCGTACGGCCTGAATGCCTCGCCATCCAAAAATATGACGACCAGTAAGGAGTGTGACGAAAATAACCCAAGCACAAATAGTAAAAAAAGTTTTATGCGACAGATGCTGTGCAAGGAGATTTTCATAGAAAAGAAAGCCTGTTGCGATCCCTAATGATAGAAGAATAACGCCAAGCCAGATCAGTTGAAATAAAATTTTTTCCATGGTTTCAAGTGCGGGAAATTGCTGAAAAAAACTGGAAGGGTGCCTGTGTTTAAGTTGATAGTGTTGAAAAGCAAGCAGGCCAGATTGTAGTGACGCCAAGGTGATAAGTGCATTTGAAGAAAGCGCTAAAAAAATGTGAAGCAAGATGGGGGTGGATGATATTGTTTTAGTGTGAAGATGCGGTGGCGTACTAAATATAAGTGAGGCGATAATGCTTAAAATAGCAATTGGGAAAATAATAATGCCAAGATTATCAATTGGTTCAAAATACGTCATAACGTATAAGAAAAAAGCGCTTAAGAAAACAGAGAGTGATAAAGCGGAGGCCATATCAAAATGATAACCTTGCGGGCTCGCAATCTGTAGAAAGCACATTAAGCCGTGCAGGAAAAGACTTGCAAAACCTATGCTATAAAAAAGACTTCTTTTAAAGCTTTTTGAGAAAAAAAACTGTCTTGCAAGTAATGTAACGATCAGTGCGTAAGAAAGCGCTGCTGCCATACCAAAATAAGAGTAAATTGCCATATGTATAAAAAGAAAATTAGTGGTTTAGACTCATTAATTCTATATACTATACAGATTTTGCGAAGTATTTGCCTGGTATGTAGTGCGTTACCGCGATTATTAAGTGTTGAGTGATATTAAAATGGGTTTTTAATCTGACTTTTAGGTTGGGATGCTTTTATGTTTGAGAGTCTGACAGAGCGTTTATCGGGTGTTGTGAGGAGTTGGGTTGGCAAGGGATCTTTAACTGAGGATAATATTGCTGAGTCATTGGCTGAAGTTCGGCGTGCGCTTCTTGAGGCGGATGTTGCTTTGCCTGTCGTCACAGATTTTATTGATCAGGTTAAAGCTGAGGCAATCGGTAAAAAAATTACTGAAAGTCTTTCGCCTGGGCAGGTGTTGGTTAAATTAGTGAATGATGGGATTATTCAATTGCTTGGTGAAGCAAATGATCCTATTAATTTAAAGGCGCAGCCGCCTGTTTGTATTTTAATGGCTGGTTTGCAAGGTGCAGGGAAGACAACGAGTGTTGCTAAGCTCGCTCTTTTTTTAAAGGAACGACTTAAAAAGAGAGTCCTTGTTGCGAGTGCGGATGTGTATCGTCCGGCTGCTATTGCGCAATTAGAAGTATTATCCAAAACTGCGCACGCTACTTTTTTCCCCTCTGATGCTTCTCAGTTGCCGGTGAGTATTGCAAAAGCTGCTTATGCTGAGGCGGTCAAAAAATATTTTGATGTGGTTATTATTGATACGGCAGGTAGGCTGCATATTGATGAGCAGATGATGAATGAAATTAAGGCCATTCATGCTGCTGTGAAGCCTATGGAAACATTTTTTGTGATCGATGCCATGACAGGGCAGGATGCTGTGAATACGGCTAAAGTATTTAACGAAGCGCTGCCTTTAACCGGCATTATATTGACCAAGGTTGATGGTGATACGCGTGGTGGTGCGGCTTTATCTGTTAGAAAAACGATTGGTAAGCCCATTAAATTTTTAGGTATGGGTGAGAAAATTGAGAGTCTTGAGCCGTTTCATCCAGATCGTCTTGCTTCTAGAATTTTGGGTATGGGCGATATTTTATCGTTGATTGAAGATGCTGAGCGCAAGATGGATAAAGGCAAAGCTGATCAACTTGTTAACAAGATGAAAAAGGGCGAGCAGTTTGACTTGAATGATTTGCTTGATCAATTTAGGCAGCTGAAAAAAATGGGTGGCATTATGAGCCTGCTCGATAAACTACCATTTTTGGGTGCTGATTTATCACAGAATATTCAGCAGGCTTCGAATGATAAAGTTTTTTCGCGTATGGAAGCGATTGTTTTATCGATGACGCAAGATGAGAGAAGAAATCCTGATGTGATAGATGGCTCGCGCAAAAGAAGGATTGCGGGTGGGTCTGGAACAGATGTGCAGGATGTAAATAGACTGCTTAAACAGCATAAACAAATGCAAAAAATGTTTAAAAAAGTCTCGAAGAAAGGTTCGGTAGATTCTATGGTTAAGAATTTACAGGGGGCGATAGGGGCGGCAAAAGGTGGTAGATCTCCTTTTTAATTTGACCGGATTTTAATCTTAGTGTTTCTGTTCGTTGACTGGATTGAGGTACTTAACGTAAAATCGCGCGTTCTGAGAATTATCGGTTAAAGTTTGTTGTTGTTTTAAGAATATTAGAGTGGAAGGAAAAGTTATGGTGGTTATTCGTTTGTCTAGGGGCGGTTCTAAGAAGAGACCTTTTTATCATATCGTTGTTGCTGATCAAAGAAGGGCAAGAGATGCTAAGTTTATTGAGCGTCTTGGCTTTTTTAATCCCGTCGCGCGCGGTCAAGAAGAGCCTATAAGGCTTAATTCTGAGCGTTATAACTACTGGGTTGGCGTAGGCGCTCAACCATCTGGTCGAGTTGTTTCTTTATTAAAGTAAGTTTTATAGAAGTGAGAGATTGGTGTGCAAGCGTCTTCTGATTCTGATGTTTTAATTGCAAGGTTTGGTGCTCCTTTTGGTATAAAGGGCTGGATTAAAGCGAAAGCTTATACTGAAGATCCTGCCTCGATTGCTAATTATGGCCTTGTATCTTTCTTGTTGGCAGGCGCTTGGGTTAGTCGCGAGATTGTCGCCGCTAACGAGCATAAAGGTTCGGTTATTGTGAAGCTTGAGGGCGTTATTGACCGCAATCAGGCTGAGCTTTATAGGGGTCTTGATATTTATGTTCGGCGTGATCAATTTGAAGAGTTAGATGACGGCACTTACTATCAGCGCGATTTGCTTAACTTAACTGTGAAAAATCTTGAAAATGAAACGCTCGGCACTGTTTGTGACTTTATGGAAACGGGTGCTAGTACAGTCTTGGTGTTAAAGACGCTTGAGTCTGGTCAGCTTGTAAGTAAAGAGCGATTAGTTCCTTTTGTTCAAGGTGTTATTGTCAAAGAAGTGAACTTATTGGCTCAGATGATAGTTGTCGATTGGTCCTTGGATTATTAGCTTTAATTGGTTTCAATGTGCTGAATATTATTGCCTTGACGCTATTCCCTGAGATGTTTGATGCTGTTACGGCTTATGGCATTACAGGTAAAGCTTTGAAGTCTGGTTTATTTTCTTTCTCAGCTTTGAATTTGAGAGATTTTTCAGTAAATCGGCGTGGCGATGTTGATGATCGTCCTTTTGGTGGCGGGCCTGGTATGGTGATTCGTCCTGAGCCTGTATACGCGGCGGTGCTTGAAGCAAAGTCGCGGATTCCTGCCCCTGCGTGGGTTGTATATCTAACGCCACAAGGCAAGAAGCTCAATAATGAGGGTGTTCTTTCCTTGTTATCAAAAGAGAATTTGGTTTTTTTATGTGGTCGTTATGAAGGTGTTGATGAAAGAGCTATTGGTTTAGTTGTTGATGAAGAGATTTCAATCGGTGATTATGTTTTAAGTGGTGGCGAGCTGCCTGCCATGGTTTTAATTGATACGTTGGTGAGGTGGCTACCTACGGCATTAGGTCATCCAGAGTCGACTGCGCAAGATTCTTTTGCTAGTGGTTTATTGGATTGTCCTCACTATACTCGGCCTGAGGTTTTTATGGGGCTGAGTGTGCCGGATGTCTTATTAAGCGGTAATCACAAGGCGATAGAGCTTTGGCGGAAGAAAGAGGCGTTTGATCGTACTTTATTGCGCAGGCCAGATTTAGTTTCTGCTTCTTGCTCTCTTGTAAGTGATCCTCCTCATTGCTGGATCGGTAAAGAGCAAGCAAAGAAAAAAGTTGATTAGCTCTTTATTTAGATTTTATTTGTAGGTTGTGATGGTTGGGTTTTTTATGGGTGACTTTGAGGGTTTTTTTGTTAATGGTTGGTTTTGAGGAGTTTTAAGTATGAGTAGCAAAAACAAGATTATTCAGAGCATTGAAGCCGAGTACATCCGTAAGGATCTACCTGATTTTGCGCCTGGCGATACAATTATTGTTGATTATAAAATTAAGGAAGGCAATAAAGAGCGTATTCAGGCTTATGAAGGCGTTGTTATTGCTAAACGCAACAGTGGTGCGGGCTCTACATTTAAAGTAAGAAGAGTTTCTCATGGTGTTGCTACAGAGCGCTTGTTTTTAAAGCATAGTCCTCTTATTGCGGCTATTAATGTTGTGCGAAAAGGTTTAGTAAGACGTGCAAAACTTTACTACTTGCGTGAGCGTTTTGGTAAGGCTGCAAGAATTCAGGAAAAATTAAAAAAAAGCAGTAAGTCTGCTGATTAATTGAACGTTTTTAATGAGTTTTTTCGATTTTGCTTATTTTTTGACCGATAAGTCGTTGTGCGCAATTTTTTTTAAGGCATAAAGTGCTTTCTAAATTGTGCGCCTCGCTTTGAGTTTCTTGTTTTCTATTTTGCGTCATTTCAGGTTTTCTCTCTCCTTTTGTATTTTCCTGGTCTAGCCTTGTTTTATTGCTAAGTAAATACTGCTGCAAGTCATGCTTATGCTGAACAAACAGGTGGGGATGCTTGTCTTTACTTTTGTGAGGGGCAGCAGAGCATGGATTAATTGTATAGTTCTATGTCGCCAGCATTCATTTCGAGGGAGATTTCAGCATGAGAAAAGTGAACAGTTTTAAATCGATTAGCTTATTAATTATTGCTTCGGCAACGTTCGCGCTAGGCTTTGCTTTGGTTGGCACTAAGACTTCCCTTGTTATTTCTCAGGCTATTGCAGAGCCTGCGCAGAAAGCGGACTCTCTTCCTTCTGGAGAATTGCCCGCGACTGTTAATGTGAAAGATTTGAACGAAGTCAAGCGCTTGTTCCTTGCTCGTATTAAGCAAGTTAGTCCTAGCGTTGAAGTGGATGATATTAAAAATGCGCCTATTTCTGGTTTGTACCAAATTACTATTAATAGCGGCGAAGTATTCTACGTTGATGCATCGTTAACACAGTTTATTGTTGGCGAGTTATTTAAGATAAATAACGGCACTGTTAGTAACTTAACAGAAGAATATAGGGCGCAAAGTCGTGTTACGCTTCTCAAAAATACGAAAGAACAAGAGCTGATTGTTTTTAAAGCAAAGGGTGAGACCAAAGGTGCTCTTTATGCTTTTACTGATGTTGATTGTGGTTACTGCCGTAAATTTCATGCTCAAGTGCCAGAGCTGAATGAAAAAGGTATAGAAGTCCGTTATTTGGCTTGGCCACGATCGGGTATGAAGGGTGATACTGCGGCAGCAATGACCAATATTTGGTGTGCGGATAATCGTGTAGATGCCATGACAAAAGCTAAGCAAGGCCAGCCAGTTCCTGCTAAAACTTGTGAGAACCCTGTAGATGCTCAGTTTCGTTTAGGGTTGCAATTGGGTATTAAAGGTACGCCAGCGCTATTTTTAGCAGATGGTAGAAAGATTGGTGGATATCGATCAGTAGATGACATTCTGTCAGAGTTAAAATTGAAGTGATGTAAAGGTTGGTTATGAGCGCTTTGGTGAAAGTGGGTTTGATTGGGTTGGGTACAGTTGGAAGCGGTACTTTTAATGTTTTAAGGAGAAACAAAGCTGAAATTGAGAGAAGAGCTGGCTTTGCAATCGAGGTAATTCACGTTGGGGCCAGAAGAAATATTGCTGGTTGTGATTTAACAGATGTAAAGCTTTCTTCTGATATCTTTGCAGTCGTCGAGGATCCTGATATTCAGATTATTGTGGAGTTGATCGGTGGCACCACAATTGCCAAAGAGCTTGTTTTAAAAGCCATTGAGAATGGGAAGCATGTTGTAACAGCAAATAAAGCGCTTATTGCTGAGTTTGGCAATGTTATTTTTCAAAAAGCAAAAGAAAGAGGCGTTCATGTTGCCTTTGAAGCTTCTGTAGCAGGCGGCATTCCTATTTTAAAAACAATTCGTGAAGGTTTGGTTGCAAACCATATTACTTCACTTGCGGGCATTATTAATGGCACAACCAATTATATTTTGACCCAAATGCAGAATCACCAAAAAGATTTTCAAGCTGTTCTCTGTGAGGCACAAAAACTTGGTTATGCCGAAGCAGATCCGACCTTTGATATAGAAGGAATTGACGCTGCTCATAAGCTTACAATTTTAGCCTCGCTCGCTTTTGGTATTCCTCTTCAGTTTTCAAAAGTTTATACGGAAGGCTTGGCGAGTGTAACGCTAGATGATATTTCATATGCTAAAGCATTAGGTTATACGATTAAGTTTTTAGGTATTGCCAAAAAAACACCTGAAGGTCTTCAGTTAAGAGTTCATCCTACGTTAGTTCCTAGCGAACATTTGATTGCTAAAGTAGATGGCGTGCTTAATGCCTTACTAATCGAGGGTGATGCAGTAGGCTCTACTTTATATAGTGGTCGTGGAGCAGGTGCTGAGCCAACCGCTTCTGCAGTTGTGGCAGATATTGTTGAGGTAGCAAGGCTTGTCTTTTCGCAGTCAAAATCTTGTGTGCCGCCGTTGGGTTTTATTGGTCAGGTTGATGAGCCTATTCTTTCGATAGATCTGATTAATACCGCTTTTTACTTAAGAATTGAAGTTGAAGAAAAAACGGGCGTACTTGCTAATATCAGTCGGATTTTGAGTGAGCATAGCATTTCTATTAAGGCCATTTTGCAGAAACCTATTCATCAGCAAACAGGATCAGTTGCAATTATTATTGTGACGCAAAGTGTTCTTGAGAAGACACTTAATGAGGCTTTAGGAAAGATTAGAAAGTTGCCTGAGGTACGGGCAGATGTGGCAAAAATTCGGATAGAAGAATTTTAGTATTTATAGAAGGGCAAGAGAGAGGATAGTTATGCAGTTCGGTCGTCGTTATACAGGCTTAATTGAGCGTTTTAGAGATCATCTTCCTATTCATGATGATACAAAGATCATCAGTTTAGGGGAGGGTAATACGCCTCTTATTCGTTTGCATAATGTGTCTAGTTGGATAGGAAAAGATGTTGATATTTATATTAAATATGAAGGTTTGAATCCCACTTGCTCATTCAAAGATCGGGGTATGACACTTGCTGTTACTAAAGCAGTGGAAGCAGGTTCTAATGCTATTATTTGTGCCTCAACGGGCAATACGTCGGCTTCTGCTGCAGCATATGCTGCAAGAGCAGGCATTAAATCTTTTGTCATTATTCCTGAAGGAAAAATTGCACTTGGCAAGCTCGCTCAAACCATGATGTATGGCGCTGTTATTTTGCAAATCAAAGGCAACTTTGACCAAGGGATGGATTTAGTTAAAAGAGTTGCCCATGAAGCGCAGGTGACGATTGTTAATTCAATTAATCCTTTCAGGCTACAAGGTCAAAAAACCGCTAGTTTTGAGATTGTTGAGGAGTTGGGCTTTGCGCCTGATTTTCACTGCTTGCCCGTAGGTAATGCAGGTAATATTTCTGCGCATTGGATGGGATACAAAGAGTACCAATCAGCTGGCATTATCAGCCGTTTACCGAAGATGTTAGGTTATCAAGCGGCCGGTTCTGCACCTTTTATTTCTGGCGGTAAAATATCCAATCCAGATACCTTGGCTACAGCGATACGTATTGGTGATCCTCAGTCTTGGGATAAAGCATGGATTGCTCAGTCTGAGTCAGGAGGGTGGTTTAGTGCATTTTCAGATGAAGTTATTTTAGAAGCGCAGAAAATTTTGGCACAAAAAGAAGGTATTTTTTGTGAGCCTGCGTCTGCGGCTTCACTTGCTGGCGCGATATGCGATATCAAAAGTGGCAAGATTCCAGAAGGCTCGAAAATTGTTTGTACCCTTACAGGGCATGGTTTGAAAGATCCAGACATTGCTATCAAGCAATCGCAGCATTTAAAAATGTTTATGATTGAGGCTGATCTGGATGCAGTGAAGCGCGCCATTCTTGAGGGTTAGTGTTTCTAGTTTGCACAGTAAAGAAATTAAGCAAAGAAGTGTTACTTCTCATATCCCTTCCTTTGATTCTTGTGTTCCTGTGGTCATTCAACGTTTATTATTGGCCAGAGGCATCAGCAGCGATGAAGAGCTTAATCGTGATCTTTCAACGCTGATTCCTGCGCACTTTAATGATCTTCAGAAGTCGCTGCTACTTTTAAGCGACGCCATTTATAATCATCGGCGTATTTTAATTATTGGTGATTTTGACGTTGATGGTGCAACGAGCACCTCCCTTGCCGTGCTTGCGCTGAAGTCTTTTGGCGCACAGAAGGTTAATTATCTTGTTCCTAACCGTTTTCAATTTGGTTATGGTTTATCGCCTGAGATTGTTGAGGTTGCGATTAGAGATTTTGCGCCTGACTTAATTGTGACAGTGGATAACGGCATTACCAATATTGCAGGTGTCGCAAAAGCCAATTTAGCAGGGATTAAAGTAATTGTTACGGATCATCATTTGCCTGGTGAGCTTTTGCCTGAGGCTGCTGCAATTATAAATCCCAATCATCCTAGCTGCACTTTCCCCAGTAAAAATCTGGCAGGCGTCGGCGTTATATTTTATGTGATGGTCGCGCTGCGTACTTTTTTGCGAGAGCAAGGCTGGTTTAGGAAAGGTAATATTCCGGAACCTAATATCGCTCAGTTTTTGGATTTGGTTGCCTTGGGAACGATTGCTGATATGGTGCCTTTAGATAAAAATAATCGCACATTGGTGTATCACGGCTTAAAACGTATTCGTGCTGGTTTTTGTCGGCAGGGCATCAAAGCACTCCTTGCTGTCGCTCAGAAAAATATTGCGCAAATTTCAGCGCAAGACTTAGCTTTTGCAGTTGCCCCTCGTTTAAATGCCGCCGGCAGGCTTGAAGATATGTCTCATGGTATTGAATGCCTATTATGCGAGAGTGAGCAAGAAGCGACTGAATTTGCGCTGACGCTTGATAGTATTAATCAAGAGCGCAAAAAAATAGAAAAAGATATGAAGGCGAATGCTGAAGAATTGATTGAAGAGATTCAACATCAAGGGGGCGAGTTGCCTTATGGGTTGTGCTTATTTGCTGAGGATTGGCATCAAGGTGTTATTGGTTTAGTTGCGTCAAAGATAAAAGAAAAAGTAAATAGACCTGTTATTGCTTTTGCTTGTGATCATAATGAAAAATTAAAAGGTTCTGCGCGTTCCATTTCAGGGTTACACATAAGAGATGTCTTGTGTCACATCAATGCGCTGCAACCTGGTTTAATTGAGAAGTTTGGTGGTCATGCTATGGCTGCAGGTCTTACTATTAAAGCAAAGGATCTTGCTCTTTTTAGTGATTTATTTAATCAGGCTATTGTGAAATTAGCGCCACCTGATGTGTTTGATCATGTGATCTGGACGGATGGCATGCTTGAAGAAAATGAACTTTCTTTGGTGACAGCTGAACTAATCAATAATTATGGTCCTTGGGGGCAGCATTTCCCTGAGCCGCAATTTCATGGCGTTTTTCAGATTAGAGAACAAAAGATTTTAAATGGGCAACATTTAAAATGGATCCTATCTTTACCTGATCTGTCTAATACTTTTGAAGCGATTGCTTTTTTTGTTTCAGATATTTATTTGAATCAGAAATCAAACTCCCTCCATCTTGTCTATAGATTAAATATCAATCAATTTGCAGGGAAAAGAAAACTACAATTAATGGTTGATCATATTGATTTTGTTGCGTCTTAATTTTCTCTTTAAAAAGTAAGGTGTTTAGTTATGGGTAGTTTATTGGTTAAAAATAAGCGTCTTAATACAGGTGCACCATTTTTTTCTTTGGCTTTTTTAGGTAAGTATGGGGTGGCACTGGTTTTTTTATGCATTTATTTTGCGGTTAATCTCATCGTTCGAATAGGGTTGATATTTTACAATCAAGACCCCACGATTTTAAGCGCTACAAATATTGGTTTAATGTTATCTATTGGCTTTTTATATGACTTTGCTGTTGCAACATGGTGGTTGCTTCCTTTGGCCATCCTCGCCTTTTTTTGGCCTAGTTCACCGCGTGCTAATAAATTTTTTGCAGCAGCCAATTATTTTCTTTTGATTTTTATGTTTGGATTTTTATCTTTTATTAGTATTTGTGAGTTTATTTTTTGGAATGAATTTTCTTCGCGCTTTAACTTTATTGCTGTGGATTATTTAGTTTATACCCGTGAGGTTATTGGTAATCTTAAAGCCTCTTTTCCTATTCCGTTACTGTGGGCGTTACTCATTAGCATAACGATTATTATGTTATTGCTGACTGCTAAGCCTGTTTGGTCTGTAAGTCAATCACCCTTTATGCCGTGGCGTAAGCGTAGTGCTTTATTTTCTTTATTCATTGCTTTACCTTTTTTAGCTTATTTTGGTGTGCCTGCAGATTTAAAAGATAAATTAAATCAACCGCAAGCGGTGCAGTTGGCGGGTAATGGTTCTTGGGAGTTTTTCCATGCTTTTCATCAAAATAGCATTGATTATCAGCAGTTTTATGCAACGCTTCCTAAGTCAGAAATGACAGACTTTTTACACGAAGAATATAGTCAGACGCGTGCTGCTCATATAACGGGATCAAATGATTTTCCTATAGAGCGGGATGTTTCAAGTGCAAAAATAAGCGCTGAAAAAAAATTAAATGTTGTACTTATTTCTGTTGAGAGTTTAGGTTCTGAATTTGTCGGTACTTTAGGGGGCGCTAAGGGGCTAGTGCCAAATATTGAGCGTTTGGGTCAAGAAGGGTTATGGTTTTCTCATGTGTATGCGACAGGTTCACGAACAGTGCGAGGGTTAGAGGCTTTAACGCTTTCTATTCCACCCACGCCGGGCCATGCTATTCCAATGCGTCCTCACCACACAGGCTTAGCAACGTTGGGCGGGGTATTTAAAGCGTTAGACTATGAGCCAATCTATATTTATGGTGGTTATAGTTACTTTGATAATATGAAAGCTTTTTTTTCTGATAACGGTTATACCGTTATTGATCGTGCTGCGATTGCTGCTAATGAGATAACACATGAAACCATTTGGGGTGTGGCTGATGAAGATCTATTTAAATTAACTATAAAAGAATTAGATGCAAGATTTAAGGCAAAAAAATCATTTTTTGCCCACGTAATGACAACTTCAAATCATCGTCCTTATACTTTTCCTGAGAATCGTGTTGATCTGCCGATCAAAACCCGTGAAGGGGCGGTTAAGTATACTGATTATGCAATTAATCGTTTTTTTGAAGAGGCTAAGAAAAAGCCTTGGTTTGATGATACTGTTTTTGTGGTGGTTGCAGATCATACTTCTGTAGCGCGTGGAAAAACAGATTTGCCGCCTGAAAATTATCATATTCCTTTATTTATCTATTCACCTAAGCATATTAAGCCGCAGGTCATTTCCTCAATGATGTCGCAAATTGATGTTGGCCCTACACTGCTTGGCTTATTGGGCGTGAATTATCGCTCTCGCTTTTTTGGTCGTGATATTTTTGCTGAGGGCAGTAAAGATTCGCATATTTTTATGGCAAATTATCAGACGATTGGCTTTTTAGACGGTAATGTTTTAGTTGAGCTTAAGCCAAAAAGTATCATCAAAGCTTCTTTATTGGGTTCTTTACCGCAAGAGGGATTACAAAATGGGGCGCCATTTGAAGATGAGATCATGGAAGCTAAGAGTTTTTATCAGTTTGCATCTAGTGTTGCCCGCGATTTTACACATTGAAGATAGAGCGGATATTTATCATTAAAAATAGCGTAGCGCTGCTAATTACAGCGCTCGGGCTTATTTTTTTATCAAGAGAGGGCGCTTTTGATTTTTGGCTTGCTTCTTTAAGTTATGATTATTCCTTGTCACGCTTTCCGTTACAAGATCACATTCTTTTGGAAAGTATTGGGCATACCGGTTTAAGAAATTTTGCGATTTTTATTTGGTTTATCATCCTTGGTTTATTTATTTTCTCTTTTCGATCTCAAAAACTAGCTGCATGGCGGCATTCTTTGGCGTTTGGCACGGTTGCAATATTAAGCTCAACTTTAATTGTTTCATTAGTCAAAAGTATGACTGCGCATGCTTGCCCTTGGGATTTAACTAATTTTGGCGGTACTTTACATTGGTATCCTTTGTTGGGTAGTTATGATGATGTTCAAAAGCTTGGTAAATGTTGGCCTGGTGGACATTCTTCTGGTGGTTTTGCTTTTGTCGGTGGTTATTTTGCCTTGTGTTTATTTTGGGCTAGGGCCGCACGTTGGATATTGGCTTTTGCGCTCGTTTTGGGCGGGGTAATGTCTTTAATCCAGCAAATTAGGGGGGCTCATTTTTTATCGCATAACTTATGGAGCTTGTGGTTTTGCTGGATGGTAAGCTTCTTATTTTATCTTCTGTGGCCTTGGCCTCATGCGGCTAAAGAACCTTTTAAAAACTAACTTAACGCAATAACGCTGCCCTTTTTTCGAGAACAATATGACATTTCAATTCCTTCAAGTTAAACCTATTATTTGGCAGACAACTTCACTTAAATTAATTGATCAGCGCTTGCTTCCTCAGCAAGAGATTTATGTTGAGTGCCTTACTTATCAAGAAGTCATTGTGGCGATTCAGGAAATGATTGTGCGCGGTGCGCCCGCCATTGGTATTAGTGGTGCTTACGCAGTTGTGTTAGCAGCAAGCTATTTTAGTAGGTTAGAAAAACACTTATTTTTACAGTCTTTATATAAAAGCATCTCTGAAATTGAAGCGGCGCGGCCTACTGCCGTGAATCTTCAAGCTTCGATGACGAGCATGAGAAATATTATTAAAGCTTATGAAAAAACAGAACATACGCCCGAAGAAGTGAACGTTTTTTTAGAAAAAGCAGCAAGCCTTATTCATGAAGATGATGCAAAAAATAACGTAAAAATGGCTTCATTTGGCCTTGAGGCTATTTTATCCTGCGAAGACAATACGGGTACCGCCTCTATTCCCGTTATGACGCACTGTAATACGGGTGCATTAGCAACAGCAGGTTTAGGTACGGCTTTAGGTGTTATTCGTTTTATGAGTGCGCAAGGATGCTTGGAGCAGGTATTTGTTAATGAAACGAGACCATGGATGCAAGGTAATCGTTTAACTGTATGGGAAATGGAAAAAGAAAATATTCCCTACCAGCTTATTTGTGATTCCGCTGCTGCTTTTGTGATGAAAAAATTTGCGGTGAAATGGTTAGTTGTCGGTGCGGATCGTATTACCGCAAATGGCGATGTGGCGAATAAAATTGGCACTTATGCGTTAGCGATTGCTGCTAAATACCATGGTGTAAAAGTAATGGTGGTTGCGCCACGAACGACTTGGGATTTATCCATTGAGTCAGGTGAGGATATTCCTATTGAAGAGCGCGATATGAAGGAGCTTGTTCAATGGCGCCAAACTGAAATAGGGCTAGCACACGCACGCGGTTATAACCCTGTTTTTGATGTAACGCCTCACGAGCTCATTGATGTATTGGTTTGTGAGGAGGGTTGTATTTGGTCGCCTAACGCTGAAAAGATCAGCGCATTTTTTCAGTAGTTTGCTTTAAGTTATCACTGTTTATGCCAATTGTAAGTGATCACCCCTGATAGATTGAGGCGCGAGGCTGACTAATAGGTCAGCCACACCGTTTTTAAATTGTTGTAAGTGATCACCCCTTGAAACTACATTGCCAAGCGTGATTTTTTCTTGCTATTTTTTCCAACTTGTATGACGCTATGCCTTGTTGCTAAGTAACCAGGATTGTTACCATGGAAAAGGCTGAAAAAATTAGGCTTTTAGAAGAA
>CAMAPQ010000056.1 GCA_945860125.1 Klebsiella pneumoniae | reverse complement strand
CACCAAAAAATGATTATGAAAGCGCCTTCTCTTAATTTTGTTGATGATCCCCATTATGCTGAACAATTTATTATGCAGGAGTGGGCGGGAAAGATCATTAATCATCCTGCTGTGATTAAAGTGCTTGAAAAAAAACGCGCACCATGCTTTTTATATTATTTAATGGCGTGGGTGGAAGGTGAAACATTAGATTGTTGGATGAAAAAAAATCATCGAGATGTGCAGGGCTGTATTCAGTTGTTTGAGAAAATTGTGAAGGGTGTTAGAGCGTTACACCGCAAAGAAATTATTCACCAAGATTTAAAGCCTGGCAATATTATGGTGAATGAAAAAGGGCAGCCTATTATTATTGATTTGGGTTCAACGTATCTCTTTCATTCTAATGCAGGGCAGAAAAAATATACGATTCCTTTAGGAGCCTTGGATTATTCTTCTCCAGAACTTTATTTGCGAGGCGATTTATTACCGCAATCTGATCAATTTTCTTTAGCGGTTATTCTGTATGAGATGTTTTCTTTAAAAAAACCTTTTGGGCATGATTATGTTAAGTGCCAAGACCTCACTCACTTTTTACGTCTCAAATACAGGCCTGTTTATCAGCATAATCCGATGGTGCCTGTTTGGATTGACTATGCGCTACAGAAAGCATTAAGCATTGACCCTTTAAAACGTTATGCCTCTCTTTCAGAGTTTGTTTTTGATTTAACGACGCCAAATATGTCGTTATTGCCTAAAAAAGCGCGTCCGCTTATTGATCAAGATCCTGTTCTTTTCTGGAAGAGCACAAGTTATCTTTTATTTATAATTAATCTTTTACTGCTCATGTTTCTTTACCCAAAGTAATGTCGTGTTTTCAAGTACGAAGGGTATAGAGGGGATGCGGCTCTTTTTCCTGTTATTAATGTTAAGGCTCATTGAAAAACAGTTTATATATGTGAACCTGTATCAAATATTACGATATTAGCTTTGAAGTCGAGCACAAAATTTTACCTTTTTTTCGCATTGACCATTGTGTCAACCTGCCGTGATCTATTCTATAAATTATAGCTACCCATAATCAGTAAAAGATCGGGGTGTCATAATGTATCGGCAGCGCGGATTAACTCTGGTTGAAATGATGATCGTTTTTAGCATTGTTGTTGTCATGATTACGATTGCTGCCCCAGGTTTTGGTCGTCTTATTGCCGGTCAGCGCATTTCTACTGTGCGCGATAGTCTTTTTAGTGCCATTCAATATGCTAAGTCTCAAGCAGTACACCGTAATGTATCGATGTCACTTTGCCCATCTTTGGACGGCGTTAGTTGTTATAGCAGCACTAATTGGGCTCAAGGTTGGCTTGTTTATATTGATGCACTACCTGTTGGTTGGGGGGTGGGAGATGTTGTTCTTCGTGCTTGGCCTGGTAGTGAGTCAGTTGATCAAGGCGCCGTTGGTACGTTAGGCCTTATTCGCTTTCGACCTCAAGGTACGGCGAGTCATGGCGCAAATCAAACTATTGGATTCTGTGATCCTGCAAGGCGTGTGTTAGGTCGTTCTTTAGTCATTGCGACAAGTACAGGACAAGTTCGCAACGGCAGCGCTGAAGAGGCGGGGTGCTAGTATGTCTATGCTCGTATACTCTAAATGGTTTCATAGCTCAACTGTATCTATAGGTTTAGAGGAAGGCTTCAGTCTGCTAGAAGTGTTAATCACGATGCTTCTTATAATTGTAGGGCTTTTGGGCGTTGCAGGGTTGCAATCGACCACGCTACGTCAAGGCAATAATATGCACTTTGATTCACTTGCAAATGTAATGTCGCAGGCGTTAATGGAGCAGGTTATGGCTCATGAAACCGTGGATGGTTCTGGTATTTTTGCCTCAACTGTCGTGCCAGTGACGCTTGATAACGATTGTTCAATTGTTGTGTGTACGCGTGCGCAAATGGTGACTGATTTGATGTGGCACTGGGATCAAAACTTGAAAGCAGCCTTCCCTAGCTCAGATTATGACTTAGTTTATGATCAGGGTACGGCTTCTTATTCACTTAATATAACGTGGGATGATGATGGCGATGGCGCTGCAAGTCCTGCCCAGATCGCTAATTGTAATAATAATCTGGCGCTTGGACGGGGCAGTTATTGCCTTATGTTTCGCACGCGTTAACGGGGGTAGTAGACATGACACGCCTTAGTATTGCCCAATTAAAAATAAGCCTGAAGCAAAGTGGCTATTCTCTTGTTGAATTAATGGTTTCTTTGACGATTGGTCTTTTATTGATAAGTGGCGTTGTTCAAGTTCTTTGTTCTAATTTGGTTGCTTATTCTAGCGTGAATAGTCAAAGCCATATTGGTCAAAATGGCCGAGTTTCTCTTGATTTAGTGAGTCAGTTTTTTCGTCAGGCAGGGTATTGGGATGATGTGACTTTTCAGAAATATTTTGCCAGCGGCGTAGGTTTTGGTAGTGATGCCTTTGTTGTTGGGCAGAATGATGATGCAACAGACGCTGGGGTCATTGATGGAACTGATTTTATAAGCGTGCGGTTTAATGGCGCAAAAGATAGTGAAATGGTTTTATGTAATGGCGATAGTTTGCTCGATACACAAGCCGCTGTGCAACGTTTTTATGTGCGCCCCGCCGTTAATGCTGAGCAACTTCCTGCTCTTTTTTGTGATATCACAACTTACGATTTTGAAAAGGGTACGGGTGTGATGAGTAACCCTACCGCAACTGAATCCGTCATTCTTATTGATGGTGTTCAGAATTTACAGATTTTATATGGCATTGGGGCGGATGATCAATTGCAGACAGTAACAGCCTCAGCTGTAACAGATTGGTCCAGAATAAAATCAGTGACAGTAGGCTTACAAGTTAGTGCTGGAGAGACCGTAAAGGGGCCGCCACGCATTGTACCCTACCAAGTACTTGATAAAACAGTCTATCCAATACCCAACGGCCCAATGATGCAGGTTTTCACTCAAACTATTACGCTGCGTAATTCCTCTCGGGGGGTTTAATGATGGCCATTATTTATATTTCATCTATCTCCCGTCAGCGCGGCGTTACTTTGCTAATTGGCCTTATTCTCTTGGTTGTTATGACGATCGTGGCCTCTTCAGCAATTAATATTTCTGTTATTGATACCAAGCTTGTTAGTAGTGCTAAAGATCGTCAAATGGCTTTTGTTGCAGCTGAAACAGCCCTTGCAAGTGGGGGTGGTTTTATTAAAAGCCCTGAAAACCGACCTGATTGTTCAACCCCAGCTGGGTATCTTGGAAGTTTGCAAACGGGTAAATGGTGGAGCGGTTTTGATTGGGCAAATGAAGCAGGTCACGTTGCGTTAGATAGCATTAATAGTGAGGCAGCTTATGCTATTGAGGCGCCGGTTGTCGGTGCTTCGCCTTATACATTTGAGTCACTTAGCCATGACTCAGGCTCTCGTTACAACTACTACAAAGTTACCTCTCAAGGATCTGGCCCTGGAAATGCTGTGACTTATTTGCAGAGTATTTATGTTCTTAAGCAATTAACACCTGACTGCTGATTTTGTGGAGAAGACTATGAATCGATTGTTTTCACCTTCTTTTTTAATATTTGTAAGCGCGATGCTCACAGTTATCTCCTCAGCGAATGCGGTCCCGCTGAATTTAGCAAGAGAACCTTTATTTGTTGGTTCTAATGTCGCGCCACTTAATATGCTCGTACTTGGGCGTGACCATAAACTTTATTATGAAGCGTATAACGATGCTTCTGATCTTAATGGCGATGGAATAATAGATGTTGGTTATCAAGGTTATCAAGGTTATCAAGGAGATCCGACCAGAAATATTGACTACTACGGTTATTTTAACTCATATGCTTGTTACGATTACGATGGAGCGAGTCTTCGTTTTATACCTATTTATGTGAAGTCAGCTGCTGAGATTGCCGCGAAGGATAAAACTTGCCATAACGTGGCGGGAGGCTGGAGTGGCGACTTTCTAAACTACATTACAACAGCGAGAATGGATGCATTGCGCAAGGTGCTGTATGGCGGATACCGTTCTACTGACACAGGCTCATTGACGATTCTTCAGCGCACGCATATTCCTCATGATGCGCATGCTTGGGGTAAAGAATTTAGTGATACCTCTGGTTATGATATTCGACACTATACGGCCCTAAATACCCCCGCTAGTGGAACACGCCATTTATTTGCCAATGTCAGTTTAAGTGAGGCTGGCCCACCTCTCATGCGTATTCTAAATGATTCAACACATCGAGTTTGGGAATGGTTATCAAAAGAGCGTCCTGTTGCTGATACGACTTGTATTCGTGGAATTAATGGGCCGACAGTGAGTTGTTCGAGTGGTTCATCAGTGATTACTAACTATGAACTTCGTATTGAATCATGCAAATCTGGTGTAGCAACGGTAAAGGCAAATGGTAGTGCCGGCGTTACACTGTCTGACACCAATTGTCAGAATTACGGTAGTAGCTATAAACCTACTGGCGTATTGCATGAGTTTGGCGAAAATAACAGTATGTATTTTGGTCTTATGTCAGGTACTTATGCTAAGAATCTAGAAGGAGGGGTTTTACGAAAAAAAGTGTCCTCTTTTACCGACGAAATTAATCCTGCTGATGGAACGTTTACCTCTATGGTTGGGATTGTTAAAACAATTGATAGATTGCATACGGTGGGTTTTGACTACAGCAGTAAAGCATATAATTGTGGCTGGATTACCACCAGATCAATTATCAATGGTGAATGTAATATGTGGGGTAATCCCATAGCGGAAATGATGTATGAGAGCCTTCGCTACTTTTCAGGAAAGGCTGCACCTACGACTGATTTTAATATTGGCTCAACAGGGAATAGTGATGCCGTTCTTGGCTTGCCGCTTCCTGCTTGGAATGATCCTTACTCAGGTAATGATGCTGCGCTTTATTGCGCTAAGCCTTTCCAGATGATTATTAGTGATATCAATCCTTCTTTTGATTCAGATAAAGTACCTGGTAGTTATTTTAATCCGGGATTCACAGGTGATATTAATGGCCTGAATGCTTCTACCCTTGCAGATACCATCACAGCTTATGAGGGTGATGTGGCAGGCATGAAGTATATTGGTCAGTCAGCAGCTTCGACTGATGGCACGCCAAGCCCTAAAAATGTTCTAAGTTTGGGTAGTATCAGAGGCTTGGCGCCAGAAGAGCCAACTAAGCAAGGATCCTATTATTCTGCTAGCGTTGCCTATCATGGTTTAACGCATGATATTAGTTCTGCGCAAGGCAACCAGAATTTACAAACTTTCTCTGTTGCGCTCGCTTCTCCTTTGCCTCATATCAAAATTCCGTCAGGAACGGGCAATGTTGTGACGATTGTTCCCTTTGCAAAATCCGTTGGTGGTAGTGGTATCAGCGCTGCTCAGGGCGCATTTCAGCCAACTAATCAAATTGTTGATTTTTATGTTGAGAGTTTGACAGCAACTTCGGGCTCTTTTTTGATTAACTATGAGGATGTAGAGCAAGGCGCTGATCATGATATGGATGCAATTGCTCGTTATACCTACGCGCTAAATTCAGACGGTACAATTACGGTTAATGTTGATTCTGTTTATGCTGCAGGGGGTATTGATCAGCATTTAGGTTATATCATTTCTGGAACCACCGCAGATGGCATTTACCTTGAGGTAAAAGATCAAGGTGGCGCTAACGTGGTTTACTTTTTAGATACGCCCGCTTCGCGCGTTAACCCAAGCGCTGCAAGAGGTACGAGCTTATTAACGCTAAATGCAACACGCACCTTTACGCCAAGTCTTTCACCTGCTGCTGATTTACTAAAAGGGCCGCTTTGGTATGCAGCCAAATGGGGTGGTTTTACAGACTCCAAAGAAGGTGGGAACGCTAATCAAAAGCCTGATGGTAAAGAGTGGGATGCGAATGAAGATGGTGATCCTGACAACTATTTCTTAGTGACGAATGCGCTTGATTTATCTAATCAATTACGCAGAACTTTTAGGGAAATTATTGCTAGAAATGGTTCTTCTGCCTCAGTAGCAGTTAATTCAGTTTCATTGAGGACTGGGACTTTAGTTTTTCAGGCACTCTTTAATTCTGATGATTGGAGTGGACAATTAAAAGCTTTCAATCTCACTGAAGATGGTGAGATTGGCACAATTGAATGGTTGGGTGAGGAGAAACTTGCCGCCCAGCTTTCTTCTTCTGGCGGCCACGCTTTTAATCGTAAGGTTATTACGATGAATACAAGTAACGGTAAAGGTATTCCCTTTACTTGGCCTCGTAATTATACCTCGCCTTTAGCTGAAGAATTTTCTATTGATCAGATCAATGGTCTACTTCAAGGCGTTGTTACTGATCAGCAAAATCATGGTCGAGATCTTGTCAATTATCTACGCGGCGAACAACTTCAAGAGCAGGGACATAGCGCGTCAATTCGCGATTTTCGTCCTCGTGATACGGTGCTGGGCGATATTGTGAATTCTGATCCTGTTTATATTAGGCCGCCTGCTTTCTTTTTTCCCGATGCTTGGCCGAGTGGCTCACCTGAAAACCAAGTCAGCGTTCGTCAAAAATATAGTGAGTTTCGTTCAGCATTGAAAACACGTAAGCCTTTACTTGTTTTTGGTGGAAATGACGGCATGCTGCACTTTTTTAATGCTAATCATAGCGAAGATGATAGTAATGCTGGTAAAGAAGTGCTCGCTTATGTGCCAGGTAAAATTTATAACCATTTGTATGAGCTTGCAGATCCTTCTTATAGCCACCGTTATTTTGTTGATGGAAAGCTTGCTTATTCAGACGCTTTTTTTAGCAGACAAAATGAGTGGCGAACAGCTTTGATTGGTACGTTGGGTGCCGGTGGGCAAGGTTTGTATGCGCTTGACGTTACTGATCCTGAGGGGACTTATGACGTAGATGTAAAATTTGATGAAAGTTCAGCTGATAATTTATCGCTTTGGGAGTTCACTGATGCGGATGATGCTGACCTTGGTTATAACTTAGGCCGGCCTGCTATTGGGCGCCTAGCAAATGGCAAGTGGGTCGCTATTTTCGGTAATGGTTATAATAATACTGAGCTAGATGATCACGTGAGTACGACAGGTAATGCAGTATTGTATGTTGTTGATATTGAAACCAAAGCAATTATTAAAAAGCTGGATACTAAGCAAGGCACAGCTCAGGATCCTCTTGGGCAGAACCGTCCAAATGGTCTATCAACGCCTGTGCTTATTGATATTCAAAGTGATTCAATTGTTGAATATGTTTATGCTGGTGATTTGTTTGGTAACTTATGGAAGTTTGATTTAACGTCCATAAGTGACTCAGGGTGGGGGTTTTCTTATGGAAGCCTTCCTGCGCCAGAGCCTCTTTTTGTAGCTAAGGATGCCCTTGGCAACAGGCTGCCCATTACAACTCGTCCGCAGGTTAGTCGCCATTCTTTGTTACGTACGGGTAATAACTTCATGGTTTTTTTCGGTACGGGTAAATATATTGAAGTGAGTGATAACCTTGCGGCAGATCAGAATACTCAAAGCTTTTTTGGTGTTTGGGATGATGGAACGAATACAGCCGCACGAAGCAATATGCTAGGTCAAAGTATTACTTTTGAAGATGAGGTGGCAGGTTACGTATACCGAGTGACAACAGATTATGAGGCTCGCTGGACTGATGAAGTTAATCCTAATACGGGTCTTGTGACAGTACCTCGGCATAGAGGTTGGTATCTAGACTTGCTGAATACGAGTAATAGAAATACCAATAATTTTGGTGAGCGTCAGGTGAGCGACCCTATATTGCGTAATGATCGACTAATCTTTACAACCCTGATTCCTTCTACAGATCCTTGTGACTATGGTGGCTCAAGTTGGATTATGGAGCTTGATCCCAAAAATGGTGGTGCCTTGGACTTCACCCCGTTTGATGTCAACGATGACGGCCTGTTTACGCTTGCGGATATGATTGATACGGATGGTGATGGTGTGGGTGATAAATACCCCAGCGCTATTGGTACGGGTGATGCGGGCGGTTTTGCCTATCAGCCAGTTATTTTAGATGATAGCGACCAGCGCGAGCGTAAGCTATCTTCTATGTCTAGCGGAAGTATTCGTGTGATTGAAGAGAATCCCTTGCAAAAAACCAAAACGCGTAATTACTGGAGAGAAGTCAACCCATGATCGGATTAAGTTTTAGGCGCGTAGTGGGCTTTACGCTCATTGAGTTAATGATGGTCGTTGCGATCATTGGCATCCTCAGCGTGATTGCTGTGCCGGCTTATCGCGAGAATATGCGTAAAAGCTATCGAGCGGAAGGAATGGCGGCGCTTCAAGAGTTAGCGCAAGCCATGGAGCGGCATTACGCAACTAATTTTACTTACTTAAGTGCTGCTGCTGGCGGGGCAAATACAGGTGCACCTGCTGCAACAGTTTATGGTTTTGCAACAACACCAAAAGAGGGTAGTGAGTTTGTCGCTTATAACCTGCTGATTACCGCAGCTTCCATAAATAGCTACACCGTGCAAGCTCAACCTACGGGTACGCAGGCAAGCGATAAGTGTGGCACGTTACAGATCACCCATGTTGGCGTGAAGACTGCGACAGGAACAGCCTCACTATGTTGGTAACTATTCTTTATGCTTAGGATTTATGCAAAGCTGGATAGTTTTGCATAAATCCTAATGCTATCTCTTAACATACTTTTTAAAGCTGTCTATAATCACCGCCACTTTTTGATTTTATTTTATGGGTGGTGTCTTTTTTATTATGTTGAGTGTCAATAAAACAATTCTTATTTTGCCTGGTGATGGCATTGGTCCTGAAATTGTTCATGAAGCGCAAAAAATTGCGAATATTTTAAATGAGCGGCTTGCGTTAAATCTAACCTTTGAGCAGGGTGTATTAGGTGGTCAAGCGATAGAGCGTTACGGCGTCCCTTTTCCTGATGAAACAAAACGTCAAGCACTAGCGGCAGATGCTATTTTATTCGGTGCGGTGGGTGGTCCAAAGTGGGATGGGTTACCTCGTGAGTTGCGTCCTGAGAGAGGCTTGCTTGCTATTCGTACTGCTTTAGGTTTATTTGCTAATTTAAGACCTGCCATTTTATATGCTGAGCTTGCCCATGCTTCAAGCTTGAAAGCAGAAGTGGTTGCGGGCCTTAATATTTTAATCGTGCGTGAATTAACAGGCGGTGTTTACTTCGGCCAACCCCGCGGTATTCGTGTTAAAGAAAACAATATTCGTGAAGGCTATAACACGGAAGTTTATGATGAAAATGAAATAAAACGTATTGCCAAAGTTGCTTTTGAGTCAGCCTTACAACGGAATAGAAAAGTTTTATCAGTCGATAAAGCCAATGTATTAGAAAGCTCAGAGTTATGGCGTGAAGTGGTAACACAGGTTGGGAAAGATTACCCTGAGGTTGAGCTTACGCATATGTATGTGGATAATGCGGCGATGCAGCTTGTTAAAGCGCCTAAACAATTTGATGTCATTGTAACGGGTAACTTATTTGGTGACATTTTATCAGATGAAGCCGCTATGTTGACAGGTTCAATCGGGATGTTACCTTCCGCATCTCTTAATGAAAAAGGCCAAGGACTATATGAGCCTTGTCATGGTTCAGCACCTGATATTGCAGGGAAGGGTATAGCGAATCCTTTGGCAACTATTTTGTCTTTAGCGATGTTATTTCAGTATAGTTTTAATCGACCTGATATTGCTTTAATGATTAGTCGTGCAATTGAAAATGTTTTAAAAGAAGGTTTTCGCACAGGCGATATTTTCGATGGTCGATCTGGTTTGAAGCAAGTATCTACTCAGCAGATGGGTGATGCGGTTCTTAATCAGTTAGAGCGCTTGTTTTAATCTTTACTATTTTACTGTAATTATTTTGGAGAATAAAAAATGACTAAAAAATATCGTGTTGCGGTTGTGGGCGCCACCGGCGCTGTTGGCGAACAGATGATTTCTATTTTGGAGGAACGTAATTTTCCTATCAGTGAATTAATTCCTTTAGCCAGTGCACGCTCATGCGATAAGAGTGTTTTATTTCATGGGAAGAAAATCCCTGTGCGTGATTTAGCAACCTTTGATTTTCATGAGGCGGATATCGGTTTGTTTTCTGCTGGCGGCAGCGTTTCTGCTGAATACGCGCCGAAGGCCGGTCGTGCAGGTTGTATCGTGATAGATAACACGTCTCATTTTCGGCAGGATCCAAGTATTCCTTTGGTGGTGCCAGAGGTCAATCCTCATGCTATTGCCCAGTATAAAACGCGCAATATTATTGCCAACCCTAATTGTTCAACCATTCAAATGTTAGTTGCAATTAAACCGATTCACGATGCCGTTGGTATTAAGCGTATTAATGTTGCAACCTATCAATCTGTTTCAGGTACAGGTAAACGAGCGATTGAAGAATTACATCAGCAGACACGTGCTGTGCTGGCAGGAGAGCCTGTAACGCACGAAGTTTATCCTAAACAAATTGCCTTTAATGTCTTGCCTCAAATTGATACCTTTCAAGATAATGGCTACACCCGTGAAGAAATGAAAATGGTGTGGGAGACGCATAAAATTATGGAAGATAATTCCATTATGGTTAATCCAACATGTGTCCGTGTGCCTGTTTTATTTGCCCATTCAGAGGCGATTCATCTTGAAACGGCTCAAAAAATATCAGCTGAAGAAGTCAGACGTTTATTGGAAAAAGCGCCTGGCATTATCGTATTAGATGAAAGGCAGCCAGGTGGATATCCTACAGCGGTAACGGAAGCTGCTGGTAAAGATGCTGTTATGATTGGCCGTATTCGCGAAGATATCTCTCATTCTTTAGGTATTAATCTTTGGGTAGTGGCAGATAATGTGCGTAAAGGCGCCGCTTTAAATAGTGTTCAGATTGCAGAGATTCTCATTCGTCACTACTTAAATTAAGAATTAAGTTTGCTTGAATTCTAACCGTCATAGAAGAGATAACATAACGTATAGCGTAACGCATCAATTTAAATCATTGCATTTGGTTATTGTATGGCGTATTTCAAGCAGCTTCATTGGTTTTTTTTCGCTAGAATTAAGGTAGAATCGAGCAAATTTTTTTTGCACGATCAAAATTCAGTCTAGTATTAAAAAAGAACAAAGTGTTGTTTGATGCTTTTTCGCGCAACAATAAGGAAATGCTATGAAGAAAAGTTTGATGGCCTTCACGATAGGTTTGCTCAGTACTTGTTCGATTTGGGCTCATGGTTTGGGCTTGGGCGAAATACAATTAAAATCGAGCTTAAATGAGCCGCTGCAAGCTGAAATTAAATTGCAGCAAGTGCGTGATTTATCTCCTCAGGAACTCTTGGTGGGTCTTGCGCCTAAAGAAGACTTTGAGAGGAATAAAGTTGAGCGTGTTTTTTATCTTTCTGATTTAAAATTTAGAGTTGAGTTTATTGGCAAAGATCAAGCTGTGATCTATGTTACCACTAGCAAACCTATTAAAGAGCCTTACCTTAATTTTTTGGTGGAATTAAATTGGCCGGCAGGCAGATTAGTTAGAGAATATACGTTATTAATTGATCCGCCACCGTATGCACAGAGCTCAGTTACACAACCAATTGTGAGAACAAAAAATCAGGCTGTTTTAAATCAGAAAGTAGATAAATCTTCTGTTGGCTCACAGCTGCCAGAGCCGGATTTTTCGACTGTTTCACCTGTGAGGGCACCTAAAGCCTCTGTTCCTGCCCCCAAAGCATCATCTGCTCCTGTAGCAGCAGCGCCGAGCGTGAAAAATGTAGTAAATACAAACAAGAAAGACAGCATGGCTGTTTCTCCTGAGGCTTCTCGCCAAGCAGCCTCTGCTTCTAATCCTCCTGCGCCTGCTGCCGCACCTCGCTCTCCTAAAGTCTATGAGGTAGGCGATAGTGAGCGTTACACCGTACAAAAAAATGAGACATTATGGGAAGTTGCTCTGAAAGTAAAACCAGATGGCGTATCAACTCATCAAACAATTGTTGCGCTTTATCAAGCTAATAAAGAAGCTTTTATTGATCAGAATATGAACTTGGTTAAAAAAGGCGCTGTTTTACGCATTCCTAATAATGAGGAAGCTAAAAAAGTTACGAGGAAAGAGGCTGTTGAGGAAGTTGCGCGACAAAGTAAATTATGGCAAGCAAAAGTTCAGGTCAACGCAACTTCTGCTGATAAATTAACCGGCGATAATATTGATGCTTCTGGTCGTACTGATCGCGTGGTAACACCAGATAAAGAAACCTCAGAAGGTAAGTTGACCCTTGTTTCATCTGGTGCAAATCAGGGTGACGGCAAAGGTGTTGGCGCTGGAAAGTCGGGCAGCAAGGGTGCTGATCTTTCTGCGCTCGAAGAAAAGCTTGATCAGGCAAAATTGCATAGCGCTGATTTGAAATCATCTGTGAAAAATTTGTCAACCCAGGTTAAAACCAGTGAAAAAGTACTGAGATTAAAAGATGATAAAATTGCCTCGCTGGAATCAAGGATTAAACAGTTAGAAGAGCAAAATAAGCGTCTTTTAGATAAGAAGGCTGGTAAAAATACTGCGGTAGCGCAAGTTGATGGGGCAATAAAGGCTCCATTAGAAGAGATTAAAACGCCTGCAAATACAACCATTCAGCCTTCTAAAATAGGTGCTGAGCCTACAAAAAGTGAAGCCGTAGCCCCTGCTGCTGAGGCGACACCTGAAGTGGCGGCGCCCATCTTAAGTGCACCTTTATCTGAGCCTGAAGTTTTGTCGGCAGATCCTATTGCCATGCCGGGTGTTGATCAAGTGACTTCACCTGACCAGCCAGAAGCATTGCCAGAAACCTCATCACAAGAGCCTATTGCAGCTATTCCTGACGAGCTTGTTGAGCCGCCCGCACTTGAGTCAGAAGCATCAATGACCGACATGCTTTTTGGAAATCCACTTTATCTCGCGCTTGGCGCAGGTGTATTAGCGGCTATATTGGCAGCGGTTATGGTGGTGAGAAAGAAAAGAAATGATCATGCCTTAACGGATGATGAGATTGAAGAGGCTGCAGAGCAAGGCTTCTCAATGGATGACTTAGCCGTAGAAGAAGAGGACGCGCAAGTAAAAAGTGGCGAGGATGAAGCGCCTGCTCATAAAAATACAGATCAAAGCTCGGTTGAAGCGCCCATTATTGATGTGCAGGATATTATTGGTGAGGCTGATATTTTCTTAGCTTATGGTCGTTTTGATCAAGCTGCGGCTATTTTGCAAAAAACTATTAAACAAATACCTAATGATCCCACTTTGCGTTTAAAACTCATGGAGGTTTTTGTTGAATCCCGTGATGTTGAAGGCTTCTTGTTACAGGAAAAGGCCTTAACTTCATTGAATGATTCAGAAGCCAATGCTAAAGCTCAACAGCTTAAGAAAAAATTAGGTGTAACACCTGAGGCAGCTCAAAGATTATCGCAAGAAATGCTAGAGGCAGAAACAGATGAAGATCTTGAGGCGGAGAAAGCCTTGTATTCTGGAGCATCTAAGTTAGATGGCGACGACGAAGATGATGATTATGAGAGCAATGAGTTAACGCAAGGCGGTGATCTGCCTTCGCTAAGTGATCTTGAAAGCAGCTTAACGGATGGCTTTGATGAAGAGGAGCAGACTCAAGTTGAAACGGGTGAGTCAGATGGTTTAGATTTTGAGTTGAATTTAGATGATGATGATGATAAGCCTGTCGCGAAGAAAGATTTTACGAATAAAACCAACGCGTCAAATAAAGCCTCACAATCAACCAGTATGATTGATGAAGAATCGTTTGAGTTAGATCTTGCCCTGTTTGATGAAAAGGGTGGGCAATCAATTGCTGATGGTAAACGGCAGGATAAGCTTGATTTAGACGAGCTAGATGACCTTGATCTTGATTCATTCGATACAAGCGCCTCAATGATGGAAGCAGCTACGTCATCTTCAGTGAGCGGCTTTGGCGAAGAAGATTTAAGTTTTGATTTAATTGATTTGGATGAAGCGCCTCCGATCCCTCAGACAAAAAATGTAGCAGCACCCTCTCAAGTTATGCCAGCAGAAGTCAAGAAGCCTGTCGTTCAAGCTGCTGCGCCTAGTTCAATGAGTATGGATGATGACTTTTCTTTTCTTGAAGAAACCGATCAAGTTGCCAATAGTCTTGATCTGGCAAAAGCCTATCTTGATATGGGTGATTTAGAAGGTGCTAAAGATATTTTAAATGAAGTGATTGAGCAAGGTGATCAAAATCAGCAAGAAGAAGCAAGAACCTTACTTAAGAAAATGCCTAAGCATGCCTAGAGTTGTTTTATTTTTGCAGGTTACTCGGCATTTTCAGCTTCAAAAAGCGCTTAAGGAAGCCCGCCCTTGAGAGTTGCTTTAGGTGTTGAGTATGACGGCAGTCCTTTTCATGGTTTTCAGTATCAAAGCCATGATCCTCTAACTGTGCAAGCACGTTTAGAGGAAGCTTTGTCACGCGTGGCGGCGACAAAAGTTTCTATTCTCCCTGCGGGTCGAACAGATGCAGGCGTGCATGCCTCGCATCAGATTATTCACTTTGATACCTTGGTAATCAGATCCTTAAATGCTTGGGTTTTAGGCGCTAACGCCTATCTTCCTCCTTCTATTAGAGTGTTATGGGCCGCTGTTGTTGACCATGATTTTCATGCACGCTTTAGTGCCAGAGCCAGAATGTATCGTTACATTTGTCTGCGTTCAGACGTGAAACCTTGCTTGTTACACAATAAAGTAACATGGCTTTTGAAGCCCGTTGATATTAACGCAATGCGTGATGCTGCGCGTTACTTAATCGGTGAGCATGATTTTAGTGCTTTTCGTGCTTCAGGTTGCCAGGCAAAAACACCGACACGACATTTAATTTCCTTTGATATTTCCTCTGTAGGGGATTTTGTTTTTTTTGATGTTAAAGCCAATGCGTTTTTGCAGAATATGGTGCGAAATTTGGTTGGTAGTTTGCTCCAGGTTGGTTTGGGTTTTCATTCAAGCGATTGGATAGGCGAATTATTAGCTCAGAAAGATCGTCGTTTAGCGGCGGCAACTGCGCCACCTTTTGGATTGTATCTTTGTCATGTAGACTACCCCGCATCGTTCGGGTTAATTCACAATATTCCCCGCATTCCTTTTTTTAATTTTCTCTCATTATGAATGGTTAGGTTAGCGCATGAATCGTCATAAGCATTCTCCTTTTTTTGACATTTTTGCCAGTTTAGGGGCGCGTTTATTTGATGGCGTGTGGGTTTTTTTTGCAGCTTTTCTTGCCTATTTTTTTAGGTTTAATCACTTTGCAATGCCGCTTGATTATCAAACGATTATTGTTATTGCCGTTTTGCTGGTTTCTTTAGTCTCATCTCAATTAAAGCTTTATATTTCTTGGCGCGGTAAAAGCCGCATTGCTTTAGTGTGGCGTGTGATGCTTACGCAAATGGTTAGTTTTGCACTATTACTGCTATGGATTTTATTCTCTCATCAAGGCGAGCATTTTTCTCGTGTATGGTTAATTTCTTGGTTTATATGCAATTTAATGGGCGTCGTTGGTTTTCGTATTTTTGTTTATTACTTATTAGGTAATTTACGTTCAAAAGGCATTAATCAAAAAAAGGTGATTATTGTTGGCACAGGTCGCTCAGCACGTGCAACCATTGATCGTTTATTGAAAGAGCCTTGGACAGGATATCGCATTGAAAAAGTTGTGCCAGTGGGTACCTCTAGAATGGGGAATTACTATAAAAATATTTCTGTTGAAGGCTCTATTACAACTTTGCCTGAGATGATTGGGCGTTTAGGTATTCAAGAGGTGTGGGTTTGTTTGCCTTTGAAAATGGGCGAATCTGTCTATGATGCAATGTATACCTTAAGGCACAGCACCGTGGATATTCGCTATATTCCTGACTTTTCTGATGTGAGATTGCTTAATCATAAATCGACGGAAGTAGCAGGTATTTATGCGCTTGATTTAAGTTGTACGCCGATGAATGGCATTAATCTTTTTTTGAAAAGTTTGGAAGATCGTTTATTGGGTTTACTCATTTTTACTTTAGTTGCCCCGCTTTTATTAGTCATTGCGGTCGGGGTGAAATTAAGCTCACCTGGCCCTGTTATTTTTAAGCAGTATCGTCATGGCGTTGATGGTCAGAAATTTAGAATATATAAATTTCGCTCTATGCGTCTGCACCAAGAAGATCAGCAGAATATTATTCAGGCTAAACAAAATGACAGCAGAATAACCTCTTTTGGTCGTTTTATTCGTAAAACAAGCCTTGATGAATTGCCCCAATTTTTTAATGTCATTCAAGGAAAAATGTCGATTGTTGGCCCAAGGCCGCACGCGCTTTCTCATAACGAATATTATAAAGATCTTATTGAGTCTTATATGAAAAGACACAAGGTGAAGCCTGGCATCACAGGTTGGGCACAGGTAAATGGTTTCAGGGGTGAAACAGACTCTGTTGATAAAATGGCCAAACGTGTGGAGTATGATCTTTACTACATTGAAAATTGGTCGTTAATGTTAGATATAAAAATTATTTTAATGACTTTTATTAAAGGGTTTTTTAATAACAATGCTTATTGAGTCCCTTGTGTATTAACTTTTTTCTTGCATTTTTAATCTTGCCGTGTCGTATAGTTTTTGCCAGAAAAGGTTGTCTAACTATATGAATAATGGGGGTTTTTAATGAAACTTTCCTTGGTTCAAAAAAACCTAGAATAATTGTTATTGATTGTCCTCTTCCGCCACCTACGCCTAATATTCGTTTAGAGCATGAAATTAGTATTGATGGCGGCATTACCTTTTTAGACGCTGATACGATTGCACTCGCACCGATTACACTGGCGCCTCATAATGCGGAATATCGTTTGATTACACGACTTGGAATGATACGTTTAAAGAGCAAATTTTTTATGCCGGCATAAGCTTCTCCAAAATGACATCATAAGGCATGTTTTGAATAGCGCATTTATGAATAAATTGGATAAATAATCGAAGCGATTCCTTTGTAATATCTCTTA
>CAMAPQ010000055.1 GCA_945860125.1 Klebsiella pneumoniae | reverse complement strand
CGTAATCAGTTACAGGCATCTTACCTAACTTTACCCTTCTGAGAATAAAAAAAGAAAGAATTAACCATGCAGATTATTTTTCAATCAAAAAAATGCTCAAAAATAAGAAAGAGCTAGTTTTTTATGAGCCATCATTCCAAGTCGTGTATTTAAAGTGTTATTTAAATATTCATTTTATTAAAAATACTGTTTGGAATACTTTTAATGATCAGCATGATGTATCGCCAGAAAAAAGGTAGATACACCACATTTTTATGCTTTTCAATGGCACATAACATGCCTTTTGCTATATCCATAGGTTGTGCCCATAAGGGGCTTTTGGGGAGGCTTTGTGTCATGGGTGTATCTACAAACCCTGGTTTTATCGTAATGACTTGTATGCCAAACGGTGAGAGCCTGTGACGCAATCCTTCACAAAAAGTAGCAAGCATTGCCTTTGCTGTACCGTAAATATAGTTGCTTCTTCTTCCGCGATCGCCAGCTACAGAGCCAATAACGCAAATTACGCCACTTTTTTGTTTTTCAAATAGATTTGCTATATCGGTGAGAATCCCTATGGTACAAAGCGCATTAATATTAATTTCTTTTAAGCTTGCCTCAGGGCTTTTTTCAAGTTGTTTTTGATCAGGTAATGTTCCGTGCGCAACCGTGATTAAATCAATAGAACCTAAAGTTTTAACCAATGTATTAACAAAGTCGGAATAATTTTTAATATTGCCAATATCCTGCGTGAGTGTAAAAACTTCTTCGGCGCCCATAACGATTAAGTGACTTTTAATCGTGTCGAGCTTCTCATGATTTCTTCCAACCAATAAAAAACGTGATTTTCTCACCGCAAGAAGTTCGGCAAAATTCTGGGCGATAGCGGAAGTTGCACCAATAATAACGATATTTTTCACGTAACGCGTCTCCAAAAGCTGGATGAGAATTGAGGGTCTATAAATTTAGTAAAGGCTTCTATTTTAGGATAAAACTGTTGAAAAGCAGCGCCAGACATCCTGGCATCTTTAGCAGGATAAACACGTCCACCTGCCGCAATCACAATTTGATCTAGGCGCTCTAAAAGATTTAATGTTTCTTGTCCCTTGAAGGGAAAGTCTAAGGCGTAGGTATAACCAGGTTGTGGGAAGCTTAGCATCCCAAGAGAAGGGATCGTTCCAAACTCTTTGAGTACTGTTAAAAAAGAGCCTGATCCACTACTTGAAATAGTTTGGATAATCTCTGCTAGAAGAGCCGCATCTTTCGGGATTACGCATTGATACTGAACAAATCCTTTTTTTCCATAAATTCTATTCCAATGATGAATGCTATCTAGCGGAAAAAAGAAGGGTTGGTAATGAACTAGTTGCGTGAAGTTTTTTTCTAGTCCTTTTCTATGATAGTAAGCAAAATTAAATAAATTTACAGTTCTTGCATTTAGGCAGTTTTGCGGAAATGAGAAAGGAATGGTGAGCTTAGTTTTGCTTATCTTAGGCAAGTCTTCTAAAGGGCTAGCATGATCGCCTACGATAAAATGTCCACGTCCTAATTGGTTACCTTTAGCGATACAGTCTACCCAAGCCACCGTGTATTCATATTGAGCAGATAGTTTTTGATTAAGCTCAATAAACTCATCAACATGATTATATTTAATTGTTCTCACATGCATGAAAGGCGAGAGAATCGGTTTTAGTTTAATTTTTGCCTGCGTAATAAAACCAGTCAAACCTAAACCACCAATGGTTGCATAAAACAGTGCACTGTTTATTTGGTTATCACACCACAAACGAGCCCCGTCTGATTTAAGTAATTCGAAGCCTAAAAGATGATGCCCAAAATTGCCTTGTGAATGGTGGTTTTTGCCATGAATATCGTTGGCAATAGCGCCGCCCACGGTTGCAAACTGGGTGCCGGGTATGACAGATAGAAACCAGCCGCCAGGCACAATCAATTTTAGGATTTTTTCAAGCGTTACGCCTGCCTCGCAAATTAGCTCACCTTTTTCCCGATCAAATTCAATAAAATGATTGAGAAATTTTGATGAAACAACAGCACCCTCATGATTTAGACAACTGTCTCCATAACTTCTGCCTTGTCCAAAAGGGAGCAATAATTGACTTGTTTTTGGTAGGCGCTCATTATGCCATTTAGGATAATAAAAGGCTTGTTCCACAAGGGGATATTGTCCCCAAGAGTAAGCTTTCATAGGCGATATATTGCGATTAAACATATTTGGCTAACACTAAAAGAATGGCGCTTAAAATAATGATAATCCAGCTTGTTTTATCTTGAATCGCAAAAACAATAGGGTCTTCATCCATTTCACTGCGTGCTGTTAGCATCCAGACGCGGGTGATCCAGTAAAGTAGTAACGGGCATAGTAACCATAATATAATCGGCGACTTATAAATATGCCCAGTTTGACTACTGTTAATATAAAGTGCAAAAACCAGTACAGCAATATAGCCGCTTGATGTTCCTAAGCTTTTTAGCACATTAATATCTGAAACGCTGTAACCTCGTCCACGTGCTTTAGACGCATTCACTTTCTCAAGATTTTTTAATTCAGAAACACGCTTGACGATGCCTAAGCATAAAAATAAAAACATTGAAAATGCGAGTAACCAAAAGGATAAAGGAACTTCAATTGCAAAAGCACCGGCAATTACTCTAACGGTGTATAACGATGTAAGACAAATCACATCAATAGAGTCAAACTGTTTTAGTGCAAAAGAATAAAGCAGTGTTCCCATTGTGTAGGAAATAAGCGCCAAATTAAACAGTGCAGGCATTTGTGTTGCAATTAATAGCGTCAATAAGCCTAAGCTCATTGCAATTAAAAACCCTTGTTCAAGGCTTACTTTTCCGCTTGCAAAGGGTCTAAAGCGTTTTGATCTGTGTTTTCTATCTGCGGCAAGATCCAGTGCATCATTTAAAATATAAGTTGCTGAGGCACAGCAAGAGAAAGCAATGAAAGCAAGCAATGAAAATAGGATGCTTTTAGGGTTAAAAATTTGGTGTGAGGTAATAATAGGAACAAAAATAAGGGCATTCTTTGCCCATTGATGAATACGGATTGCTTTAAGTGTATGACCTAGGCTAGAAAAAATAGGCGAAAATTCTGCGTCAAACACAATTTTATTGGCTAATTTTTTTCTTAAATGCGGTGAGGCATTCGCAAGTAAAGCTTTTCTTGAAGATTGCCAGATAATTAAATCTTTTAGCTCATTACCAATGTAGTCAAAACGATGCGAGCCAAACTGCTTAATTAAAAATTGCGCTTTATTTGAGCCTGTCAGATTATTATCTTCTGTACCATAAACTTCATCAAATAAGTTCAAATGATTGGCGACTTTATGCGCAAGTAAAATATGGCTGCCTGTAACAAGAATAAGGCGCGTTCCTTCTGTTTTCTTTCTTTTTAAGTAGTTGATCAATGGGTAATTATAAGGGAGTGATTCTGCCTCGATATGCGCATAATCAAGCAGCTTTTTTTTGACATAGGAAAGACCAAATTTAAAGTACCACAGTGGTAATAAAATCAGTAGTAAAGGTCTTTTTTTAATGGCCTGTAAAAACGTTTCATAGAGCAGATCGGTATAAATTAGTGTTCCGTCTAAATCGACACAAAGGGGGATTTCGTGCGAGGATATTTTTGTCTGCGGCATAATTAATCCACTAAAGTTCTTAAGGTTGGGTTACTTTTTTTCTGATGAGATTCGGTATCATTTCAATGGCAAGCATTATCACAAGACCTATAGCAACAGCAAACCAGAGTGTTGTTAAACGACAAATTATGGTTGCTGTCATAGCCGACTCATGTGTAACGCCTATTGATATGAGAAGTAGAGCCATAGCAGCCTCCGTGCCACCTAGTCCACCTGGTAAAAAAGCGGCTGCGCCAATCATTACTGAGATGGCATAAATACCGGCAACTAAAAAAGGATTAGCTTCAAAACCAAGCTGATGAACAAGATAAGACAATGCAAAAGCTTCTGCGCCCCAGGCAATTAAGCCAATTATTGCACCTATTATTAAAGAGCGATTACCCATTAAGGGCCTAATAACATTTAGTATATTTAAAATATAATTCAAAATGCGTTTTGGTTTTTCAGATTTTAAGCCATGCGAACAGCGTAAAATGATTTTGTGTAAAATTGAAAATTGAATGGAAAGAATCAGCGCGATCGTACAAAGCGACAATACCACTGCAAGCCAGCTGTACTCATGGAAGGTGTAAAGCGCAAGGATACTAATAAGCGCCATGCTCACCACATCACTTAATCTTTCAGAGGTGAAAGCAGCAAGGCTTCCTGAATAACTTACGCCGTAAGGTTTCAGATACAGCGAGCGTATCGCTTCGCCCGCTTTGCCAGGTGTTGTGGTTAAAGCAAACCCTGCAAGATAAATAAGCATACTTTGAAACCAGGGTACGGGGCTTTCTAGTTTATTAAGATAATATTGCCATCTTACAAAACGCATTAAATAGTTAATGACAGAAAGCCCTAGAATTATGAATAGGTCAAAAAAATTTAACTTTGAAAGAGCGGAAAATATTTGTTCGCTTTCTGACAAGCCAATCCATAATCCATAACCTAATAGGGAAAAAATGACGGATAAAATAACAGCTTTAAAATAAGGCACTTTGTTTTCCGGTGGGCTGAATGCTGTGGTGCGGATTGCCGGCAATGGTAAAGAAGTTTTAGCCGCTGTGCAATGTGACAGGTATTGCGTCGATTTGTTGCCTGAAAATTAATAAAAAATGAAAAAAATATCTAAGACGGTTTGTGAATGTTCTTTTTTAATTTTCCGTTCGTCCTGAGCTTGTCAAAGGGTGAACAGAAAACTAGTAATGGTAATTTGAAGGGCGTGAATTTTTATTTAATGAGTTATGCATTGTTACGAATAAAGTCATAAGCTGCGCTTTTGCTCACTAATTCAAAATGGTTCATCCCTATAAATTTTGAGCAATGTTCTGCTGGAAAAGCAAGGTGAAAGCGTTCATCTTCATGTATCCCGAGCGCGCTTGCAACGCCAACAAAACCATCGCCCCAGGCTAAAGCTTTTGTACCTTTCTCGCTAACAGTGGCTGCCATTGAGTAACAAGCAACATCACAAGGCAGTGGAAGCGGATGGCGCTTGTCGCCTGTGCGATGAAATCGATCTAATCCAAGCCAGTCATCATCTAGTAAGTTGCCGTATCTTAAGTCAGTAATACCAGCACTACGTACTGCAGCTAAACGGCTTAATGGAAAAGTATAGGGGCTAATACCCATAGCATGATGAACCCACTGACCTCCACGTTCGACATGCGAGCCATGATGTGGCACGCCTATAAAATAAATACGCTGTAGCTTTTGTCGCCAAGTATAATTAAGTAACTCAGCATAAAAGCATGCGCTGCGCAAAACTAATCCGCCCATACTATAACCTACAAGTACAATTTCTTGCGGCGTAACGGGCCAAGTTATAATAAGTTTTTCAAGTTGCTCAGCAAATTCACGCCCGTTAGTAGAAATATGGCGTCCTGTGTTATAGCGAAGAAAAATAGGGGTAAAGCCTAATTCGGCTGCCAGTAATTCTGGTTGTTTCCCGCCTGATTTTGTCCAATATACGTCATTGGTACATAACCCATGCAGAAAGATCATTATTTTGTTATTGGCTTTAGGTGCAATATTGTTTAGCTCGTCTGTTTCTAAGTTAATAGGCTTTCCTTGAGAGCAAAAACTCATATCAATAGCCAGCGGATTTTGAGTGCTTTCTAAAAAATCACCTAGCACCCCATTGAGCACCGCAATGATTGGCGAACGTTGAAAGGAGGAGGGGTGTGATGCTTGCTGTGTGTTCTGTAATAAGCTATCAATGCCCACACCTATAGATCCACTGATAGAGCGAATTAAACGATAAATTAGGCCGGTAGCGCCGCGTGCAGGGCCTGTTTCAGGCTGCCCTAAAATAAGCGGCATATTTGATATATTCAGATGTATTCCTTCGACAATATGAGTAATTTCATCAACCGCATTAAAGGCAAGCTTGCTAATGCCACGAATATCTAAAGTTTGAAAGGGTACGTTATTAGCCATAGTTAGATGATCCAGTTATAAAGCAATGTTTGGCCATAAAATGTATGTTTCTCTACTAGGGCTTACGAGAATGAGAAAACGTCAGACCGCATATGCAACTCAGGCAATCCTTGTTTTTTAAACTGGGCTAGTGCCTCATAAACCATTGCTGAAGGACCGTTGGCAATAACAGTGAAGAGTGCAAGATCAGCAAAATCTTCCAAGACTTTCTCGTGCACTAATCCTATCCGTTCTCCCCTAATTTCAGCTAGTGGTGGCATATTTTTTTGTTTTTCATCGTGATTATTATTTCGGTTAGTTTGCTCCGATACCACAAAAAAACTTTTGAGATTGGGTAGGTTTTTTTCCCACGATTGAACTAGCGATCTGAGATAAAAATCAGTCGTCTTGCGCGCCCCCCAATATAGGAAAAGGTCATTATTCATTTTCTTTTCAATGATAAATTCAATCATTGCTTTAATTGGGGCAAAACCAGTGCCGCCTGCAAGAAAAATAATCGGCGTGTTGCAGCGATCATCTAACGTGCAGTGACCTAGCGGTAACCTTGCTTCAACTTTTTTTTGTGACAGTAAATAGTTAACAACCTTTTCTGCAGATTGAGAAGAAGGTGTTTTTTTAATATGTAACTCAATACTGTTTGGCGCACCTTTAAAATTGGCAATTGAAAAAGGGTATGTTCCTCCCTCAATTAACAGTTCTAAATACTGCCCTGCTTTTAAGGCGAAGTTCAGGTTTTCTTGAGCAGATAATTGAATAATGTAAATATTATCCGTTGCTTTATAAACGTGTTTTATATGAAAAAAAGCACGAAAACAACCATCAAAATGTGATTCGGTTTTTTTTGTGATCATCTCAGTTACATGCGATTAGTGCTAAGGATAACAAAGGCCATTATTTTCTTTTCATTAATTCAAAAAACTCATCATTGGTTTTAGTGCTTTTCATTTTTTCCATTATGAACTCTACAGCAGCCACATCATCCATAGAATGCAGAATTTTACGCAGAATCCACATTTTCTTCAATTCGTCTTCTGATGTGAGTAATTCTTCGCGCCTGGTTCCCGAGCGATTAATATTAATAGCCGGGTAAACTCTTCTTTCTGCAATTTTGCGATCAAGATGAATCTCAAGGTTACCTGTTCCTTTAAACTCTTCATAAATGACGTCATCCATTTTAGAGCCAGTATCAATCAGTGCTGTTGCAATAATAGTTAAGCTACCACCTTCTTCAATATTTCTGGCGGCACCAAAGAAACGCTTAGGACGTTCAAGCGCATGTGCATCCACGCCGCCTGTTAGTACTTTTCCTGAAGAGGGAATGACAGTGTTGTAAGCTCTTGCCAATCGGGTAATGGAATCAAGGAGTATCACAACATCTTTTTTGTGCTCAACTAACCTTTTTGCTTTTTCAACTACCATTTCTGCCACTTGAACATGTCGTGCTGGTGGTTCATCAAATGTACTAGCAACGACTTCTCCGCGTACAGAGCGTTTCATTTCAGTTACTTCTTCTGGGCGCTCATCAATTAGAAGAACAATTAAGCAGCAGTCAGGATCATTTCGTGTGATTGATTGTGCTATATTTTGGAGCATAATCGTTTTGCCCGCTTTAGGTGGGGAAACAATTAGACCTCTTTGTCCTTTTCCGCAAGGTGCGCATAGATCAATAATTCTAGCTGTAATGTCTTCAGTGCTACCATTTCCCACTTCCATTTTGAGTCTTTTTTGTGGAAAGAGAGGCGTTAAGTTTTCAAAGAGAATTTTATTCTTAGCATTTTCAGGTTTGTCATAATTAATATGATCAACTTTGAGTAACGCAAAGTATCTCTCGCCTTCTTTGGGTGGACGAATTTTGCCAGCAATTGTATCGCCTGTTCTTAAATTAAATCTTCTAACCTGGCTGGGTGATACGTAAATATCATCTGGTCCAGCAAGATAAGAACCCTCAGATGATCTTAAGAAACCAAAACCGTCTTGAAGAATCTCTAGAACGCCATCTCCGCAGATGTCTTCACCGCTTTTCGCGTGCGCTTTTAAAATGGCAAAAATAATATCTTGTTTGCGTGTTCTGGCAAGGTTACCGAGCCCCATTGTTTCAGCAAGTTCGATTAGTTCAGGGATAGGTTTTAATTTAAGTTCAGTTAGATTCATATTGATTGAGCTTTAGTATGGGTTGAAGTGAAGTAAGCGTGGGTGGTATGGATGGGCGCGGTAACAGTAGCCGCCTTTTGATAGCGCTTTCTGTTTTTATATTGCTCCTTAAACATGAGTGTCCTCAGAATAAATAAGTATTTTTTCTTTGGTTTCTACATTGTTTATATGTTTAGTGGTCTGAATAATAGGATATTGCCTGCAATTGATTGATGGTTATGCTTTTGCGTGAGATGTATCCGACATATCTGACGCGTCAGAATGATCTCAGCTATTTATATTCATGCGACATACATTCACGTCACATATTTGTTCACGTCACATAATTTATATTCACGTCACATAATTTATATTCACGTCACATAATTTATATTCACGTCACATAATTTATATTCACGTCACATAATTTATATTCACGTCACATAGTGTGAAGTTATAACTCAACGCATCACTTGAAAATCATCTGCAATAAGCACTATTAATTCAAAACTGAAAAAACTATTTATTGCCGTCTAGAGTTAGGGGAGAAAATTTTCAAGTGATGCGTTATGACAATACGGTTCAGAAGCACATCGTAAGTACCTGTGCCGCGTTTATTTATCAAAAACCAGCAAAATCCAGAGCTTGCAATACGATATAAATTGTTCTTAAGTGTCTTCTAGGAACAAGAATAGTAGGCTCATTCTGTCTTGTCTAGATTTATAGACAGCAGCACGCTTTTTTAAGTGATGAGTAAGTAAAAAAACCTCATTACGCTGCTAATTATTAGCAATGCTGAATTAAAATAATATTGCTAATGACAGGACGGCAGTGTAACTAATACAGTTTAAAAACTCAAGACATCCTGAACCAATGTTTTTTAATTAATTCAGGATAGAAAAAAAATAGATTAAATATTGCTGTCTATAAAGGCACACATTTGAGACTTAGATAAAGCACCTACTTTCGTAGCTTCAACCTTGCCATTTTTAAATAACATTAAAGTTGGAATTCCCCGCACGCCAAATTTTGCTGGCGTTTCACTATTTTCATCAATGTTCATTTTGGCTACAACAAGTTTGCCGGCATACTCTTGAGAAATCTCATCAAGAATAGGGGCAATCATTTTGCAAGGTCCGCACCACTCAGCCCAAAAATCAAGGAGAACAGGGGTCGTTGATTTTAAAACAACTGCTTCAAAAGTATTGTCGGTAGCAGCAGTGGTTAGATTGCTCATTATGTAGGCTCCTTCACAGTTAATAGCTTATGCGAGGGCTATTAAAACACACTCAAGTAAATTTTCGCAAGAAAATGCCTGAAAATGATGTAACCTAAATAGGGATATTTTAAAATGATCAAATATCACAAAAAAGCCTATTTATTACAGTAGTAGGTATCAAAAATATAGAGCAAGAGATTTGAGCAAAAAATGAACTATGAAAATTTAATGGCCGCAATTGATTTGGGTTCAAATAGCTTTCATTTTGTTTTGGCTTTAGCTGAGCATGATGAAATTCGTGTGATTAATAAGATTTCTGAGAAAGTGCAGATTGCTAAAGGGTTAATTGAAAATAAAATAATCAGCGATGAAACACAAGCGCTCGCCTTGGCTGTGATTGAAAGATTTTCTCAAGAAGCTAAGTTATGTGCAAAAACACGTATTCGTGTGGTGGGTACTAATACATTACGAAAAGCAAAAAACGCACAAAAATTAATACAGGAAATCGAGAGAATATTAGGATGCCCTGTTGAAGTTATTTCTGGTAGAGAAGAGGCACGATTAATTTATTTGGGTGTCGCTCATACGTCTTCAGATGATGGTGGTAAAAGATTGGTTATTGATATTGGGGGCGGCAGTACAGAGCTTGTCATTGGCCAACGCTTTGAACCTGCGGTGCTTGAGAGTTTACATATGGGTTGTATTACTTATTCCGATCTTTTTTTTAAAGAAGGAATAATTGATCAGGATGCATTTAATGCGGCAGTGATTAATGCCAGAAGAGAAGTCGCAACTGTTGAGAAAGACTATCGAGAGATGGGTTGGGATGAAGTAAAAGGTTCGTCAGGTTCCATTCGTTGTATTACTGAAGTTGCGGTTGCCTTAGGCTTATCCTCGGGTGAAATTACGCTGGCTATTTTGAATGAGCTTAGAAAAAAAGTATTAAAATTAGGGCATATTAGCAAGTTAAAGCTTGAAGGCTTAAAAGACGATCGGCGTAGTATTTTCCCTGCTGGTTTAGCTATTTTGACTGGCATATTTGAACAATTAGAAATTGAGTGTCTTTATTATTCACAAGGTGCGTTAAGAGAGGGCGTGTTATACGACCTGCTGGGTAAACAATCTCACGAAGATGTAAGAGACCGTACTATTACAGCAATGCAATTGCGGTTTACCGTCGATAAACAGCAGGCAAAAAAAGTACAGTCTAATGTTCGCTATCTTTTTGATCAGGTAAAGTCACTTTGGGCATTAGAGGAAGAAAAGTATTGTGAATGGCTGAATCGTGCTTCTTTGATTCTTGATGTTGGTAAAATGGTTTCGCATAGTCAGTTCCATAAGCATGGCGCTTATTTGGTAAAGCATGCTGATTTAGCTGGATTTTCAAAGTTCGAGCAGGCTATTTTGGCTGTTTTTATTTTATTGCATCGTAGAAAATTTAGTCCTGAAATACTTATGTTAGAAGAAGATATTCCTTTTCAGTTGCATCAGAATATTGTGCGTTGTGCAATTTTATTGCGCTTGGCTGTATTATTTACTCATGTGCAGGAAGATAATATTTTTAGTATTAAGATAACGGTGATGCAAGATAATTTAATTTTATCTTTTCCTGCGCGTTGGTTTGAATCTCATCCTTTAGTTGCTCAGGATTTAGAAGAAGAGAAAAAAAATTTGGCTAAAGCGGGTTTTAAGCTTATCACCGAGTAAAGTCTATCCATTATGTGCTCGAAAACTGCACATCTATACCCTTCGTACTTGAAAACACGGCATTGTTGGCTGCGCTCATTCACCCCAATCACATCGTTTATCTATGCTCATGGGGTTCACTTGCTTGCCGCCTCACTGTGATTCCAATTACTTTGGGTATATTTGGGTATAGATGTTGGCTTTAATATCCTTGAGAGGTTTAGTTCGCTGCATGTATTTTTAAAAGATATTCTTGGGCTGAAAATTTTTCCTCCGAACTATTTTCTTGTGTAATACGTTGATAACTGCCATCGATCAACATGCGCCAAGCTTGAGCATTATCCTTTATGTAGGGAAGCAATCCTTCGCTTAAGACACGTAATTTGAGTTTGGGATCCAGGATGGGGAAGCAAGTTTCAACGCGGTGAAATAAATTACGTTCCATCCAGTCTGCGCTGCTTAAATATAGTTTTTCATCGCCATTTGCTTGAAAATAATAAATACGGCTGTGCTCTAAAAAGCGTCCAATAATTGAAATGACTTCAATATTTTCAGAGAGCTGCGGTTTCCCAGGTTTTAACGAACACATGCCTCGCACAATTAAGATTATTTTAACCCCTGCATTCGATGCTTTATAAAGTGCTTCAATAAGATTTTTTTCTGTAAGACTATTTATTTTTATTATAATTTTGGCAGGTTTTCCTTTCTGCGCATTTTGTATTTCTTGTTCTATTAGCTGAATAATGCTGCTATGAAGCGTAAATGGTGCAAGTAACAGATGCTGTAATTTTATTTTTTGTCCCATACCCGTAAGTTGCTGGAATATTTTATGTACATCGTGACAGATTGCTTCCTCTGCTGTAAGGAGGCTAAAGTCTGTATAAGCTTTTGCGTTGGCGGTATGATAATTTCCCGTGCCTAAATGCACATATCTTTTTAGTTTATTATCTTCTCTACGAACAATGAGTGTCATTTTGCAGTGGGTTTTAAAGCCAACAATACCATACGCAACGATCGCACCTGCTTTTTGCAACTTTGCGGCAATTTCAAGATTGCTTTCTTCATCAAATCTTGCTCGTAACTCAATAACGGCTGTAACTTCTTTGCCATTTTTTGAGGCGTCAACTAAGACATCCAAAATAGAGGAATCTGAACCAATCCGATAGATCGTTTGTTTGATGGCGAGTACTTGAGGGTCTTGCGCTGCTTGGCGTAAAAAATCAATGACAGGAAGAAATGATTCATAAGGATGGTGAAGCAAAATATCCTGTTGCTGAATACTATCAAAGATATTTTTTCGTGCTTTTACAGTGCGTGGAATTCTTGGCATAAAAGGGGGATATTTTAATTCAGGAATATTCAGTTGTGTCACTGACATCATGCGAGATAAATTAACCATGCCGTTAACTTTATATAGCTCATCACTATGAAGGTTGAACTGTTTTAATAAAAAACTAATGAGATTATCTGGGCAGTTATCTGATACCTCAAGCCTTACTTCATCGCCATATCGTCTTGAGAGTAATTCTCCTTTTAGGGCAATCGCAAGATCTTGAACAATTTCTTCATTTACGTGTAGATCTGCATTTCGAGTGACGCGAAATTGATAGCATCCCGTAACTTTCATGCCGGGAAATAAGTCTTCAGCATGAGCATGTATCATTGCAGATAAAAAGACAAAGTGAACGCCGCCTGCGCACGTTTCATCTGGAAAACGAATGAGACGTGGTAACGACCTTGGTGCCGGCACAATGGCTAAACCGCTTTGTCTGCCAAAAGCATCTTTTCCTTCAAGGGAAACAATAAAATTTAATGTTTTATTGGCTGTTTTAGGAAAGGGATGAGCAGGATCAAGCGCAATAGGGCTCATAACAGGCAGCACTTGCTCACGAAAATAGGTTTTTACCCATTGTTGTTGTTGATCATTCCACTCACTTCTTCTGACAAAATAAATGTTTTTTTCTTTAAGCGCAGGGAAAAGAATATCGTTAAGAATTCGGTAGAGCTCTGTCACCGCATTATGACAAATATCACTTAACGCCTTAAGTAGCTTATGCGGCGGGGTTTGATCAGGCGATGAACTGCCAGGGCCAAAAGCAACATGCTTTTTAAGGCCGGCAATTCTTATTTCAAAAAACTCATCAAGAATATTACTAAAAATAAGCAGGAATTTAAAACGCTCCAGCAGGGGGATGTTTTCATCTTTTGTTTGTTCAAGCACACGTAAATGAAATTGAATTTGACTAATTTCACGGTTTAAAAAAAGCTCTGAACCTAGTAGCTGTTCAGGTGATATTGAATAGTTTTTTTGTTCAGGCGTTGAGGGTGTATCGCTTATCATTACTTAACACCTTGGTTGTTCAAGCAGCATGCGTGCTGCTCTTATTGCAAAATAGGTTAAAATTGCATCTGCGCCTGCTCTTTTAATTGCCGTGAGAGATTCTAAAATAGCATTTTCAGGTAACCAGCCATTTTGAATCGCAGCCATGAGCATCGAGTATTCACCGCTGACTTGATAGGCAAAAGTAGGCACTTTAAAAGTTTCTTTAACGCGGTGAATGATATCCAGATAAATCCCGCCAGGTTTTACCATGACAATATCAGCGCCTTCTTGTAAATCAAGCGCAACCTCATGTAATGCTTCATCTGTATTTGAAGGATCCATTTGATACGTTAGTTTTGATCCTTTAAGTCGTGATGAAGAACCTACAGCATCACGAAAAGGGCCATAAAAAGAAGAGGCATACTTAGCGGCGTAAGACAAAATTAAGGTATTTTTAAAGCCATTATTTTCTAAGGTTTGTCTAATTGATCCAATTCTACCGTCCATCATATCTGAAGGAGCAATAATATCGACGCCTGCCGCTGCATAGCAAAGAGCCTGCTTTGAAAGCGCCTCTAATGTTTCATCATTCAATATATTGCCTGCTGAATCAATGAGGCCATCTTGGCCATGGCTGGTATAAGGATCTAACGCAATATCGGCAATAACACCAAGCTCAGGCGCAATTGATTTTAGTTGTTTGATTGTGCGTGGAATAAGTCCGTTTGGATTAAAGGCTTCTTTGGCATCCTCTGTTTTAAGAGCAGATTCGATTGAGGGAAATAAAGCGACCGCTTGAATATTAAGTTTGACAAGCTCTTCGCACAGTGGGGGCAATTGATCTTGCGTTATTCTTTCAACGCCAGGCATTGAGAGGATGGGCATAGACTGATTACGGCCTTCCATAATAAAAATGGGCAAAATAAAATCACTTGGTTCAAGCTGTGTCTGGCGAACAAGTGTGCGTGAAAATGCTTGTTGGCGCAAACGGCGTAACCGAGTGCCGGGAAAAGTACGATTTAATAACATAAGTTGTCTCATGGCCACAAAAAAATTCTGTACATGATACAAGTATAAGTGTGATTCTTCACGATACATATTATGAATTTTTTATAACTGCACTTTTATTTTATTTACCATTGTCAGAGCAGCTTCTTTAGCCTCCTCCACAGAGTTTTTTCTGGCCAGTGCTACCCCCATTCTGCGTTTACCGGCAACATTAGGTTTACCAAATAGTCGAATTTGAGTATTGGCTTCGGTCAGTGCATCATCGCAGTGTGCAAATTGTACTTGTTGAGATTCGCCCCTAACGAGAATAACAGCCGAGGCGGAAGGGCCATGAAAATGAATGTTAGGAATAGGTAAGCCTAAAAAAGCGCGCACATGTAGAGCAAATTCAGATAAGTCCTGTGAAATAAGTGTAACCATACCTGTGTCATGTGGTCTTGGCGAAACTTCACTAAAATAAACCTTGTCATTTTTGATAAAAAATTCAACGCCAAATAAACCATAACCACCCAATGCTGTGGTTACTTTTTCTGCAATGACTTGTGCTTTTAAAAGTGCAGTCTCAGACATAGATTGTGGCTGCCATGATTCTTGATAGTCACCTTCTTCTTGGCGATGACCAATAGGAAGGCAGAATGCTGTGCCATCCCGATGCCGAATGGTAAGAATCGTAATCTCAAAATCAAAATCAATAAAACCTTCAACAATAACGCGACCTTTGCCTGCTCTTCCGCCTTCTTGTGCATATTTCCATGCTTTTTCCAAATCATCTGTATTTTTAATAAGGCTCTGACCTTTACCTGAAGAGCTCATAATGGGTTTGATAATGCAAGGGTAGCCTATCTCTTCAACTGACTTTATAAAGTCATCATAATCATCACAGAATGTGTAGCGTGAGGTGGCAAGCCCAAGTTCTTCAGCCGCCAGTCGTCGAATGCCTTCGCGGTTCATGGTAAGCTGCGCAGCTCTTGCTGAGGGCACTACGTTAAACCCTTCTTTTTCAAGTTCAACGAGTGTTTCTGTTGATATTGCCTCCACTTCGGGGACAATATAATGCGGTTGTTCTTTTTCAATAATTTTACGTAAAGCCTTGCCATCTAACATTGATAAACAATAACTTCTGTCTGCTACTTGCATGGCGGGCGCATTTTCATAATGATCTAACGCAATGACTTCAACGCCTAAACGTTGCAGTTCAATTACCACTTCTTTACCGAGTTCGCCTGAACCACACAGTAAAACTTTAGTTGCTGTCGGCGAAAAAGGGGTGCCAAGTGTTGTCATAAGTAGCCTCGGGTAGCGTATTTTTGTTTATCGCAGTTTCAGATAAAGCGGTTATATCTCAAGAAAATTGCAATGCATTTTAGCTTTATTTCATGTTTGATTTATATTGTGTCATGAGGCCTTGTCGCAACCTGTGCAACAGTACGGTGAGTCTTAAAAAGCATAAGGAGTTTTTAATTTTGCTTCAGCCTAAACATTATTTTTTATTATCAACACTTGCTGCAATTCTAACCATTATTTTGAAGACAGCTGCTTGGAAATTGACAGGCTCAGTAGGGTTATTATCTGATGCACTAGAGTCTTTTGTGAATCTTGCTGCCGCTATTTTTGGTTTATGGATGATTGTCATTGCTAAAACGCCGCCGGATGAAGATCATCCTTTAGGGCACAGTAAAGCTGAATATTTCTCGAGTGCTTTTGAAGGCATTCTTATTATTGCTGCGGCAATCGGTATTTTATATGCGGCAATACAACGCTTATTTTTACCTGTGGCAATTGAGTCAATTGGTATTGGTCTTATTTTTTCTGGCGTGAGTACAGTGATTAATCTTGTTGTCGGTATTACTTTGCGTCGTGCTTCTGTGCGTTTTCGCTCAATTGCTTTAGAGGCTGATGCAAAACATTTAATGACAGATGTATGGACTTCTGTAGGTGTTGTATTAGGTCTTACGCTTGTACATTTTTCAGGTTGGATGTGGCTAGATCCTCTCATTGCCTTATTTGTTGGGCTGCATATTCTATTTGAAGGGGCAAGGCTCATGCGTATTTCAGCCTTAGGTTTATTAGATACTTCGTTACCTGCTCAAGAAATTAAAATAATTGAGGCTGTGTTGAATTATTTCATGATTAATAAGAATATTTATTTTGAGAACTTAAGAACAAGGCGAGCAGGTGCTGCCAGCTTTGTGTATATGCATGTTATTTTTCCAAGAGATTGGAATATTGTTGAGGTTCATGATGTATTAGATGAAATAGAAACAGCCATTGAGCAAAAAATAGAAGGGGCGCGCGTGCTAACGCATCCTGAACCAAGGCCCAAAATTTTAGAAGATTGAGCGTTGGATCAAACCTCATTTTTAGATATTAAAAATAAGGCATATGTAATGTATATCTAACCTTTTACGGTAGATTAAGTTTTGCTGAATTAATATTGAGTATTTCTGGATACATTGCAAATGAAGAGAGTGGTTCGTCAGTATTTAATATTCCAGGTCGTTCTGATATAGCGAATACACTAAATATTTGCCAGCATTTTAGAATATCTGGGGCGCTATTTTTTTGGGAAAATGCTTTAAGCTTATATAGAGATTCTAGCGCTCCAATATGAGTATTACTAATTTGACCTTTATATACTGTGCAATCGTAGGGCTTGTTATATACCTTATAATT
>CAMAPQ010000054.1 GCA_945860125.1 Klebsiella pneumoniae | reverse complement strand
TAATTTTAAATAAGTCAAATTTTTCACCGCCTAAAACAAGCACTTTTATCGAATGAAGAGATGAAAAATCTTGTCTATGCTCAAGATAGTCTATAAAACTATAAAATTGACTAGGCGCACAATTAATAAAATTAATTTTTTCTTTTGATAAAACATTTCTCATTTCTTCTGGATCAAATCTTCTTTCTTTAGGTAAAACTAAAGTTCCACCAGACAAAAGAGGTGAAAAAATATTTTTTTGTGTAAGATCAAAACCAAAAGAACTTATTAAATAATTAACAATCAATAAATCATTAAACTCAGTCGTAAACCACTTTAAAAGATTAAAAAATCCACCATGCGTTACTCTTGCCCCTTTAGGCTTTCCTGTACTACCAGATGTATATAATATATATATATCATCATCAGCACATACATTTTCAATTTCAATTTCAGATATAGAACAATCATTTAACTTTAAGAATAAACTCTTTTTTTCAACAAGAACCGGCAATAAAATAGCTTTATTAGAATTTAGCTCATCTATAATACTGAAGTCTGTGATAATTAAATCTGCATTACTTTCTTCTATAATCAAATTAACCCGCTCAATTGGATAATGCCTATCTATTGGAATATAAATAATACCAATACGAATCATTGCAAAAACAAGCGCTATCGTTTCACAATCAAGAGATGTATATAAAATTGCTTTTTTCTGCTTAGAAAACCCCTGAGAAACCAAATAAAATACAACCTTCTCTACAAGGTTATAAAATGAGTTATAAGTAAAAGCTGTCTCGCCATGCTTAATACAAGGCTTATTTTTATTTAATCTTACTTGATTACTAAAAATAGAATAAATAGCATCCGTAAAATACATCTGCTCATTTTTAGATGAAAGTAAACTCAAAATTTTCTTATCTTTCTCAATTAAAAAAATATATTTTTCAGGCAGCTCTCTTTTTTTTCTATGAATTGATTTTAATAACTCTACTTTAAATCTCTCAAAAAAATCATGCGATATAAAATCATCCAAGAAATATGAAAGCTCAAAACGAATCCCATCATTTTTTTCAATAATTATCTTTAAAAATACACGATCTCTTTCAATAGGTGAAAATGTATTAAGAATAATAGCTTCTGCATTAGAATTATCTACAATCTCAAATAATAAATAAACACCATGAAACTGATAGAATCTTCTCCAATTAGCCTGAGAATAATCCTTCATTTCAAGAAGAGCTGATAGAAGATGAATACGAGCTTCTAACGAAATATCTGGAGAAAATAAATTTTCTTTTAATAAGTGAGGGACTTCTGTTTCGCAAAAAAATCCAGACAGACGATCCGTATAAACTCTTTCAAAAATATAGAATTCTTTACCATATTCATATGATGCAAAAACTTCAATTAAGCCAAGCAATAACAGATGACTCACTTTAATTTTATTTTTATTACAAAAAACGTGAATTAATTTCGAAGAGTTATAATCAAATGAATAATTTTCATTTATAAAAATTTTCCTATACTCTTTACCGTTTTTATTAAAATTTATTAAATAACGATCAGAATGAGGAAGTGTACTATTGTATTCTGTTTCAGTTCTAACTTTGAACAGTTTAGAAAAATCTAAAACTTTATCTATTTCTATTTTAGGAACAACATATCTTGAATTTAAATATTGATTTCTTCTCCGTGTAAAAATAGCGACATTAGAAAATGAAATTTTCTGATGTAAAGCAAAAGCAATATCAATCAAATAATTCTCATCTAAAAAAAGAGAATGAGCATTAAGAAGAACATAGCTTTTATCTATTAAGATAATAATTTCCACAGAAAAAACAGATGCACCTGAATCATATTTTAATGACAAATAATGACTTTTAATTTTCTTTAAAAAAAGTGTCGTATTACTTCTTACTTCCCACTTTTTCATGGTTATCGGTATTACGCCTGGCAAAATATCCCATGAAAAACTTGACTGAACAAGGTCATAATTTAGAGCAGCATTAAAAATATTAAAATATTTTAATGCCTTCCTTATTGACTCTTCTATATATAAAAAATCATGCTCTTGTGAAATCTGAAAATAAACGAGCCTTGATGACCTTTTTAAATCATAGATTGAATCTATTTTATCTAGAGCATTAATATTAAATGGCTTAGAAGCTTCATTGCTAGAAATTGAAAACTCTCCTATTCTTACCTCAGCCTGGCTTATTAAAGATGAACATAAATAATTAAACCCTTTCCATGCATTTTCTATCGAAAAAACATCATAAGATAAAGAAGAAGAAGCAACACAACGAAGCTCATCAGCTTTACTATAAAATGAAAGAAAAAAATCAGAAAAATAGTTATGCTCACTAATAAAATCATTTTTATCTTTTAAAAAAAGATAACTAAAATCATAATAATGAAAAGCATAATTTTTAGATAAAGAAATATATTCTTCGCTTTGATTATCTTTAAGATAATCAATTAATTTTTTTCCCTCCAAGCCTTCTTTGAAATTTGAAACAAGAAAATTAAAAAACTCCCGCACAGTTATGTAAGGTGTTACAAATGATAGTATAGGCTTATCAAATAACGAATGATGATTGGCAAGACTCATCTCATTTATAAAAATGACACTTCTCCATTCATTTCTTATTCTAGCAATAAGAATTTGATATATTCCCAACAAAAAAATATCTAATGGGCAATTAAAAAAAGAGGCCGTTTTACTTAAGTGAGAAAAACTTAAATCATAAATACTTTTCTGCTTTACTAACGATTTAGTTTTAAATTTAATAGAATTTTTTATTGACGATAATATATTTATATTTGTAATTTTTTTTCTGTCATTAGGAGTGTTCAACTTAGCTTTAAAAGTATGGCTAGACTGATTTTCCATTTCTTTCATCCATCTACTTAGAATTTCTTGCGGAAAAAAATTATAATTTAGTATGTTTGATACTCTAACACCTATGTAATAATGTATATTATTATTATTTTTACTGACTTGATAAATATAAAAAGCAAGCAAGTTAGTAGTGCCTTCATCAGAAATTTCCTTTAGTAAAAACTCATCTAAAGCTGACTTATTTGAAAAAGAAACCGTTAGCTTGCGAAAAATTAAAATTCTTTTCCAATTATTCTGTAAAAATAATTCGTTTTTTTTATGGGAAAAAGATAAAGTGCTCTCATCAACCCTAAATATGACTTTAAAAGCAGATTTAATTAAAATAGATTTTGAAAATTTCCCATTTAAAAATAAGCCGCATGAATCATATTTAATTTGCCTTGATCTATTTATTAATGAATAAAATTTAGATTCTATTTTTTTACTTCTCTTTTTCCAATTAGATTTAACTAATCGTGCACTCATTGCATTTTTACTATTGCCTGGAAAATAATCAGTTATCCAAATAGATTTCGGCAAATATTCAAAAGGTAAAAAACCAAGAATTTCATTAGTGACATATTCTTTAATATTATTATAGTGTGCAGGTAAATCATTTTTCCAATCAAGAGGAAAAGGTACATTTTGCCAGTCTAAAGAAATAAGCAACAACCAGTTTTTTTTATTTTTAATATCATTAGTTGAGGCATAAACTTTTTTTAGCCCTTTAATTTTTTTTATCTTTTCCTCGATTAATGTTAAGGATATATTTTCTAAACCATTATCTAAAACTGCTACATTATATTTTTTATAAAAACTTTCAGTGGGAATAGTATGCTCGGAGCGCCCGCTCTCAAAAGAATCAAATAAAACATTAGGCGATCTTAAACTCTCAGTAAGTAAGGTTGTAAAGAGTTCAATGCGCGCTTTAACGCCTTCAGCATTAAAACAATCATTACGATATTCAACCTCCCAAGCCAAACTCAAATTATTTTCATATAAAGTCAAAACCCATTCATACTTAGGTACAGCAATACGAGGATATATAACCTCACCGTTTTGACCATCAATAGAAAAGGAAGGTCTACCTTGTTCCCCTAAATAATTAAACATTTCCTGTATTAAAAAAGGAACAAGATGACTTCTTTTTATTGAGATTCCGCTTAAAATTTCATCAAAATTACAGTCACTATAACGAAGATCATTTGTAAGATTTTCACTAACGATTTTCAGCAATTCATAAAATGATTGATCCTCTACTTTTATATTAAAAGGGATAACATTAATGAAACATCCAATAGTATTTATATTTTTTGGTGTTCTAATTGATACTGGAATACCAAAAGAAAAACAAGCGGATTTTGTTAGGATTTTTTTCCATAAAATAAAACAAGCTAATAAAACTTGATAAGAAGAATAGCCATTGATAAGACAAAAAAATTCAAGTTCTTTTTTTATTGATTCATCAAAGCAACCTGAAATAAAACTACTTTTTGCCTGAAAAAAATCTAATCGTAAATTATCTACAGGTAAACGTACTTCAGTATGATTTTTCAGTCTTTCAAACCAATATTTTTTTTCTTCCTCTATCTGCAATAATTTTTTTTGGCTGATATCTAGGCAAAGCGCACTGTTTTCAAATTTCTCGTGAAGGAAAAAATCTTTGTTCTTTGTAGCTAAATTAATATATTCTTTTTCCAAACAAGAAAAAAATAAATTAACTGAAGCACCATCAAATATAATATGATGCACACTCATTATAATAGCTGATTTTTTCTCAGAAAAAGAATAGCCTTTAACTCGTAATAAGGGGCCTGAAAGTAAATCAAAAGGTTCTTTATTTAACACATTTACTTCATCTTGAATAAAATTATTCAATGCGAAATTATCCGCTATAACAATATTTTTAACAGAAGAAAAAAAGAAAAATGAATTTAAATCATCATTTTCGAAAGCAGAAATAGTCTGGTAAAACTGATCATCTTTTTCATAAAATTTTGCACGCAAACTCATTTGCCTAGCAACGGAAGCATTAACTGCTCCAAATAAAAAAGAAAAATCTATTTTTTGATTGAAAATAAATCCAACTGTAATATTATAAGCGGTATTACTTGGATTCATTTTCCAAAGAAGAAATAGGCTATTTTGCGTACTATTTAATCTAAGCGCATCAAAATTTAAACTACAATGTTGCGGATTAAATTCATCTTTACCAAGCTCTAAATCTTGGCATTTTTCACTTAAAGCACTTATTGTTGGATATTGATAAAAATCAGATAGCAATAATAAAATACCTTTTTCTCTGCTTATTTTTGCTATGATGCGATGCGCAGAAAGAGAACTACCCCCTAATTTAAAAAATTGATCAGTCATACTTACTTTTTGTTCTTTGAGCATCTCAGATATAATATTGCATAGATATATATCCCATGATGTCTTTGGCTGCACCCACTGAGAAACTTGAAAAGAAATCTGCTTTTTTAATTCTGAACGATCAATTTTACCATTTTGGTTTAACGGCCACTCATTTAATAAAATAATCTGATTAGGCATTAAATAATCAGCCAAATGTTTTTTAATTTTTGAAAAAAAATCTTCTTGCAATTCATTTTTAGTTATTTTTTTTTCTTCTAATAACTTAATATGCTTATTTTTAATTTTAATAAACGCAATTAAGTAATCTTCATTTTTTTCAACATAAACATCATCTGCCTCTACTAAAACAAGGATCTCTTTTCTTAAAGATTCAAGATCAACTCTTATCCCTCTTAGCTTAATCTGCGCATCATTTCTACCAACATAGGTTATATCGCAAGATAAATCATAAGTAACAATATCGCCTGTTTTATAAACCAACCCTTCAGCCCATGGGTTATTTATAAAATGTTTTTGATTCAATAGATCATCATCGATATAGCCACAGCCTACCGCTTCACCACTGAGCCATAACTCACCTTCTATAAAAGGCGGTAACCATGTACCCTCTTTAGATAAGATATAACTGCTCACATTGGGAATAGATTGACCCAATGTAATGCTTTTCAGATTATTAGTTAAGCTTAAAAAACTAAAATCAAACTTTTTATATAGAACAACATCCGTACACTCTGTTGGCCCATACGAATTAATAAGACAAAATGAATGCTGCGCCTGATTGATTGATATAGATTTTATTTTATCTATTAAAGTGCTTGAAATAGGCTCCCCACCTAAAACAATTAATTCAAATGGAATGCATAATTTTTCGTTTATTAGCTCAGTTAAAATTAAATTAACGACACTAGGTGAGCAATTAATATGATTAGGTTTAAAGTTTTTAATTAAACTGATAACTTCCGTAATATTAAATGCTGAATTCATGAGAATCAGCTGGCCTGACAATAAAAAAGTTGTGAATAAGTTTTTTTGTGTTAAATCAAAGGCAAAAGAACTAACAATTAGTGTACTTAATTTTTCTTTTTCATTAAAAAGTGAGCGATGCCAATTTATTAAATTAGATATATTTTTTAAAGTAACGCCCGCCCCTTTCGGCTCACCCGTTGAACCTGAAGTAAAAATAATATAGACGCAATAATTAAAATTTAACGGTGAAATTTCTTTTATTTTTTCAACTGTCCAAGGTCTTAAAGAAGAATTAAAAGCCTCTTCGATTGCATAAAAAGGCAACCCTAAAGTTAACACTTGGTTAAAGTGTGCTGACTCACTAAATACTTTATAAGAATCAGCATCAAAAATAATTGCTTTTGGCCTAACTTTTTTTAATATTTTTTCTATGCTATTTAAACCAAAATGGTTATCTATTGGAATATAGGTGAGCTGATACTGTAAACAGGCCCATAATGCAATTAATCGATTAGACCAATTTGACACAAAAATAACAATTTTATCTTGAGGATAAATATTTTTCACATGAAAAAATGCACTTAAAATAAGTGTTTTATCGATAAATTCATGGTATGAAAGAGTGCTTAATAAGCTTTGTATAAAAGGCTGATCGGGCGCTTCTCGTTTTTTTTGAACCTCATCAATAAATGAATAGATATTTATTGGAACTTTTTTAGCCTGTCTTAATAAAGATTCTTGAGGAAGATAATCTAAAACAAAAGGCAATTTAGGCTCATTAAACTGGGCGATGAAGGAAAAAAGTATCTGCTCATAATAAGGTAGCCAACTTATCCACTCTTGATCACAAAATAGATTTTTTTTCCACTCTAATAGGCCAGAAATAGGTCGATCATTCATTCCTAAACCTTGATCAAAGACTAAGCTTAAATCAAATTTTGCATGCAAAGGGAAAACAGTATGATTCTTTAAAAGAATACCGGGTAAAAATGATTCTTGATCTTCCCAACTAATATCTTGTGCTGAAAAAAATAACTGTGAAAAAGGTGCCTCTTCTGAAAAAATTCTTTTTATTTTTAATGAATCAACAACATTTTCTAGAGACATAGAGCAACATTGTAAAATACGCAGACTATTTATTTTTGTTAACTCAAGTTGTGATAAAGCGCTTAATTTTTTCTCAATAGAAAAAGGCATTAAAAGTGTATTAACCCAAAAACCAATCGCTGATTGAGCATGCACATTTTTCCTACTATTTACAGGCACATTAATGCAAAAATCAGATTCTTGAGAAAGTTGAGCAATAAAAAGTTGATAGCCACTTAATAAAATATTGAAAATAGAATAGCCACTTTGATGCGAAAACTGTTTTATAGCTTGGCTTAAATTATTACTTAATTCTACTTTCATATATTCAACATCAAAGCCAGATACTGCTTTTTTTCTTTTTTGTATCCAATCTAAATAAGGTTTTTTATTATGCAATAATCCTTGCCAATATTGAAAACCAGCCTCTTCTTTTTTAGCCTCGTTCTGACTTTTCTCTTCAAGAACTAAATTATAATAATCATGATTAGCGATAAAACTCTCATCTTTAGTTTTATTAAAGAAAGAGGCATAGTAATTCTTAATTTGATTAAGCATTACATAAAAAGAACCACCATCAATAATAAGATGATGAAAAACCATAACAACATGAACTGTACTTTCTGCGACTTCATCTTCTATAAAATCATGATTATTTTTTTCTTTTATTATTGATACTCGAATCAGCCTATCTTTGTTCAAATTAAATTTTTTGTAACTTAGCGCCTCTATTTCTTTTTTTAAAGAAAAATTATCATTTTTTTCCATCACACAAAAATCAGGCTTCCAAATATTCTCTTCATGAAAATTTACTTTTACTTCATTTTCAATTTTCTGAAAAAAACTTCTTAAAATACGATTTTCATTAACTAACTTTATAAAAGAAAAAATAAGCGCATTATGATCAATTTTTCCAGTTAACGTTAAATGAAAAGGCAAATGATAGGCAATACTTTCTGGATAGGTTTCTTGATGGTCATATATTTTTTTTTGATAAAAAGACAAGCTTAAATCTTGATCAGAAAAATAAACTAATTTAGCTTTATCTTCTTTATCTTCTTTATCTTCTTTAAGAAGATTATGCTGATCAATTTTTTTTGAAATCGCAAGAATTGCATCATGTAATGTTTTTGTTTCAAACCATAATGATAAATCAATATTTATTTTAAAGTGACTTTCGCATCTTGCCGATAACATTATTAGTTTGATTGAATCTAGCCCTAAAGCCGAAAAAGAAGCAGTTAAATTTATTGAATGATTTACTTTATAAAAATATTTTATTTCTTGTTGTAAGAATACGCTCACTTCATTAAAAGTGATTGATTCTTCTTTTTTTTCAAATATTATGCCTACACTATTTTCTTCAGCATTTTTTGTTTCGAGGTAGCTTTTTCCAACTTTCTCTAAAGTATGATTAAGATAAAGTGATCGACATAATATACGCTGCATTTTACCGCTGGACGTTCTTGGTAATTGACCGGGTTTAACAAGAATAATATCTTCTACGCTCATTTCCCACTGCTCAAATATTTCACTTAGAATGGCGTGATAGATGACTTCTGGTAATATTTTTCTTAAGTTAGTTCTGGTTATTTCGCACACTAAAATCAACTTTTCTTCTTGTTCTTTTTCAACGCTGAAAGCAATAACTGCATTAGGCGTTAATAAAGTATGAGCAAGTGCAGCTGTTTGTTCTAAATCATGCGGATAATAATTACGCCCTCTTATTAAAATAATTTCTTTCATACGTCCGGTAATGACTAATTCATCTTCAATAAAAAGACCTAAATCACCCGTTCTTAGATAAGGGCCTTCGCCCATTTTTGTAAAAGCATTAAAGGTTTCTTTTGTTTCTTGTTCTTTCTGCCAATAGCCTAAACCAACATGAGGCCCTTTTACCCACACTTCACCTATTTCATTAGGTTCACAAATTGTGAATTTATCAGGATGACAAATAATAATTTTTCCAGCTAACCAAGGCTTTCCATTACCAATATAACTTAGCTTATTGTCATTACTTACCTCAGAAATATGACTCGTTTCATGATATTTATGATGCGAACTTACTTTATTAAGTTCATTCTCATGCTTTGAAAAGGTGAAATACTTAGGAAGTGATTGATTTAAACCTGAGCTTAAACCTGTAACGAATAACGTAGCTTCTGCTAAGCCATAAACAGGACAAAAAGCATTTTTAACAAATCCATTTTTTTCAAATTTATTAAAGAAAGAGTCTATAGCACTTTTTCTAATGATTTCCGAACCTAATAAAAAGTATTTAAGGTTTGATAAATCGATATCAATTAATGCTTCATCTTTTATATTATTAACACAATGTTCTAAAGAAAAATTAGGCCCTACTGTATATTGCGCCTTAAAATCAGACAGGGCTTTTAACCAACGAAAGGGCTTTTGAATAAATGATTGTGGGCTCATAAAATAAATATGTGCCCCCGAATAAATACCTTGCAATATAGCGCCAATCAAACCCATATCATGAAATAAGGGCAACCAACTAACACCAATACTACCCTCATGCATACCAAAAGCTGCTTGCATCATCTGAAGATTTGCAATCAAATTTTGATGACTCAACATTACCCCTTTTGGTAGAGAAGTTGAACCAGAAGTATACTGAATAAAAGCAATTTCTTCGGAGGCCTCTTCAAGTTCAAACTCAAATTCATTTATTGGAAAAAGAGGCGATATCTGTACTGCTGATTCTGTATTAAGCCATTCCAACGCTTTTAAGCAGGCATAACAATCTTCTTCAAGATTACCTTCAAATAACTTTTTTATTTTTTCATCTGTTAATACTAAAGTGGGCGAACAGTCTTCCACAATAGATAAAAGGCGCATGAGATGCTTGCTTTTTCTAGGCACATTAAGCGGCACAGCCACTACCTTGGCATACAAACATGCTATAAAAGCGCAAATAAATTCTATACCTGAAGGGTACAGTAAAATAACGCGACGCCCTTTAGCGACTTTCTTTTTTAGAGTAGTCGCAAGCAAAACTGCACGATGATGCAACTGAGAGTAGGTTATTTCTTGACCTAACATTTCCCCCTCAACAAGATATGAAAACAGAGGGTGATCAGGTCTAGTCTTGGCTCTTTCAATGATAATACGGCATAAATTTTTAATATTTTTATTATCAGATGGCATGAAATCCTCACAAGCAGCAACGTTAACAAGATAGGGAGAAAGGATGGAGTGCTTCTCACTGTCTCTTTCATGCTGATCTTCCAGTGTAAAACCGAGCCTCACTGAAAACAAGCACTTTTAAGATATGAAATGTATATGCAGATGCTTGTTTTATCAACTTGAGGAAAGGAAAATAAGTAGGACTTACGCAAAACTGTTCCAGCAAGGCGTCGTGATGAAGGCAGTACAAGTCGTACGACGAAACGCGACAACAAAGCTGGGCTGTTTTGCGTAAGTCCTAATAAGCTTAATGGAGCGCTTTTGTTAAACGATAGATAGCCTTAACCGCTTTTTTAGCTTGTAACTTACCTGATCTCTTATTGAGATGGTTCGTAGACATGTAATTACAGTCTGTAAATATCTGAGTAATCATTTGAATTTTCTCATCCCATTCTGGGCGGGCCTGCTTAATACGCTTATAAAAAGCATAAGGTGTTTCACCTTTCTCACGCTCAAAACCATACTCCTTCAATATAAAACAAAAATGTAAATAAGCCTGTTCTAATTCATTTAAATGGGTTGGTGGACGCGAGAATAAAGACCATAAAAAAAATAAGGCGCCCAATAAAAAACAAATAACTGTTAACCATAAAAAAAGACGGGCTGTAAACTCTGCCCAAAACTTACTTAATAATTCTTGCTGTTTTTCTTTATTAAAAGAGACAATGGATTTATTCCATGTTAATTCCATATAATCGCCCCACTGTCTCGCCCATTTTACCAAAGGTAAGTGTCTAAACTTCATCGTGCTAGATAATTGATCTCTTAAAAAACCTGCTTGAGATAAGGCTTGTTCGACACTATCTAATATGCGCTGTGGTGCAACATGTGCAGTTGGATCAATGCGAATCCAACCTTTATTTTTTATCCATACCTCTGCCCATGCATGCGCATCAAATTGATGCACAAGAATATAACCACTAAATGGATTTACTTCCCCACCATGGTAACCTGCAACAACACGCGCAGGAACACCCGCCGCACGCATTAAAAAAACAAAAGCACTTGCAAAATGCGCACAAAATCCTTTTTTAGAATCAAAAAGAAACTGATCAACAATCTGATTTTCAAGCTTGGGTGGTTTTAATGTATAAAAAAATTGATCCTTCTTAAACCACGATAAAACTCTATTGATATATTTTTCAGGATCATTGCTTTCTTCTTTATACCAACTAAGCGCTAACGCTTTTGATTTTTCATTACCTTCCACTGGTAGCTGTAATGCCTCCTCTTTTCCTACCTCATCAAGAAAAGGCTCTGCTTGGTACTTAAGATACGATGTCATTTCATATTCCTTTGCCTGAAAAACTTTTACAGGAAACATAAAACGCAGATCTTTTGTATAGAGCATATCTTGTATTGTCGGCTTAGCTATATCTAAAGAAAAAGCAAACTGTTGCTGTGTGGGCTCTAATATCACGCGATATTTAATCGGATTACCCATAAATTTTATATTATTAAACCAACTTGGTTTTTTATCTGCATTTATATCAAAATAATTTTGAGAAGTGTTAATACGCCATTCATGACCATTAAATATGCTAAATACAACAGCACGCCAATATAAGCTTTCTTGTGGCGGTACTTGATCTTGAAATTCAACTCTAAATGCCAACTTATTTTTATTAGCCATATTGGCTATATCGGTAGGAGACATCGATTCACTCAAACCTGTATCTGTATCTTTTTCAGCACGATTTGCCCAGATAGGATCTACTCTTGGAAAAAATATAAAAAGAATAATCATCAAAGGAATACTTTGGAATAAAATAACGCATGCCTGTTTAATATTATTCCAAATAGAGCCAGAAGAATCTGTTCTATTCATTTTCATAAATGAGGCAAGTGTAATCATAAAAATAAATAAAGCATATAAACCAGAAACTAATGTCATTGAATATAGAAATGACATGCACGTAATAAAAATGGCAAGAATTGAAATAACATAAGCATCTCTTAGCCATTTTAATTCAAGAATTTTTAAAGCAAAACCAACCGCTAGTAAAGCCACCCCCATATCAGGGCCCGCTGTTTCAATATACTCAAAAATAATGCCTACTGTAACAAATATAATGAGCACTACTTTTGTAATTGAACGGGGTAATGGCCAATCTTTTTTTAAAATTAAAAGTCGCCAAAGGATACAAAATAAACAAAAAATATTTAACCAACTTGGCAAGTTATTAATGTGTGGTAGTAATGACAAAAAATTTACGCAAATAAGCCAGAAATATAATTCACTAGGTATTTTTTGACTTGAAAGAATCATATAACAAGCCTGTTTTAATTATTTTAATTGCTATTCCATAAGGCTAAAGCACGCAAACAATGCTCAGCATGCGCTTTCCCTTCATTAGAAGGAATAATGATGCCGGGTAATTCAAGTGAAAAATTTTTATTTTCTTCCCCTAATTTAATCACCCAAAAAGCCAAATAAGATAACGAACTTTCAATATTAGACGATTGAAAATCGTCCCATTTTAATTGATAGCCAGGATTAATAGAGTTAATAAACGTTTTGCTATATAACTCTCCAGTTCTTGCCCAGCTTTTCCAATCTACTCTTTTTAAAGATTCCCCTTGCTGAAAAACTTTAAGACCATCAAAATCATCGTAGCCTGCAACATATTTTTTATTAAAAGCAGATTCAGATTCATTTATTCCTTCGCCTGATCCACACCAAGGAGAAAAAATAGGAGCAGGATAAATAATTGACTCAAAAGATAAATCAATCCATGACCATGCACGAATTAAACCCAAAGGAAAAAATGTTTCAATCAGTATTTTTCCTGGTTTAAATAAACCACGCTGCATTGGTTTTTTATGCAGAAAAATTGTTTTACTTTCTTCATTCATTAAGTTAAAAACATATTTTTTATAATTCCTAAATGAGATATGAATCGACTCCACTTTTTTTTTGCTTTTTTTGGAAACTATTATTTCAAATTCAGCTTCATCTCCTAAGAAACATGCACCTGCTCTTTTCTGTATAAAGATTAAATCTTTAAGATTTTTATGCACATGAAAAATATTAAGAATAAAAATGCTGCACGATAAAAATGTAAAACCCTGAATGAGACTATTCCCATAATTAACCCCACCAAAAAAAAGCACAATCATCATTAAAATATAATACCAGCCGTAACTAGAGGGAAATACAAAGATATGATTTTTTCCCAATACCACTTCTTTGGCAGGCTTAATTTTTAGTTCTAACCATTGATCTATTTTCAGTTGTAATTTCACTGAAAGAGCATGAAAAAGAATACGTTTTATCATTGAATAACATCAATTTCGGATAATAATCGCTCAGAATAATGTAAACTTTTCAAACCATTCACATCTAAGGGTGTTTTAAGACGATGATCAAATACTGAAGCTAATACAGTTTGTACATCTTCAGGCATGACATGTTTTCTACCATGAATAAAAGCCCAAGCTTGACTACTTCTTACTAGCGCTAAAGTTCCTCTGGGAGAAATGCCATATAACAGTGATTTATCTTGCCGTGTATATTGCACCAACCGCTCAACATACTGAATAATTGCTTCAGATAAATGCACCTCTCGTATTTTTATCTGAATATTTAACAAATCATCCTGCGTAAAAACAGGCGACATTTCTTGTATAAGATAACGCCGATCTCGCCCTAGAATAATTTCTCTCTCTGCTTCTTTATTAGGATAGCCTAATGAAATTCGCATTAGAAAACGATCTAATTGCGATTCAGGCAAAGGAAAAGTGCCCATCTGTGTTAAAGGATTTTGTGTCGCTAAAACAAAAAAGGGTTGTGGGAGCGGATGCGTTACACCCTCAACGGTTACTTGTCGTTCTTCCATTGCCTCAAGTAATGCACCTTGTGTTTTAGGCGTTGCACGATTAATTTCATCAGCCAGTATAATTTGTGAGAAAACAGGGCCTGGCTTAAATTCAAACTGATTGCTATTTCTATTAAATAGCGTAATGCCAATAATATCTGCCGGTAATAAATCGCTTGTAAATTGAATTCTGCGATAGTGTAAACCCATGGCTTTGGCTAACGCATGAGATAAAGTTGTTTTACCCATGCCAGGTAAATCTTCAATTAAAAGATGGCCTTTCGCAAAAAAACAAGCAAGGATCGTTTTAATTGCCTGCTCTTTCCCTAAGATGATTTCACCCAATAATGAGACTGCTTTATTAATTAAAGCTTGTGTGCTATCTGACACGATCGGCCTCTTTTTTTGTTTTTTTATTGCGTTCTTATTAATTAAGATTAGACAAAATATGAAAGAAAATGATTAAGTTTTGAAAAAAGTCTATTACCTTAAACTAGATCAAGCTTTCTACACTTAGATCATGAATTGCGTCACTAGCGCGGTGAGCTGATCAGAAAATCGCTTTTGTTCTTCACGAAGTATTTGCGTGCTACAAATATGCTCGGTTGTATCTGTCGAAGCGTCTCGAATACCGATTATATTTTTATTAATCTCTTGTGACCTTGCCGCTTGTTCTTTAGTTACAGTCACAATTTGAGAATTCATTATATTTATATCAGAAATAGCTTTATTAATAGACTCCATAGCATTCCCTGTCAGCGCAACTTGATCCATCCCTTTAGCCGCAATTTGAACTACTTCCGATATAATATCGACACAACTTTTGATGCTATTTTGAAGAAGCTCAATGCTACTCTGAACTTGTTGTGTAGACACGTCAGTTCTTTGCGCAAGAACTCTTACTTCATCAGCAACAACCGCAAAACCTCGACCAGCCTCACCAGCTCTTGCCGCTTCAATCGCTGCATTGAGCGCTAATAGATTAGTTTGTTTCGATATACCTTTAATAACATCTACAATGCCACCTATTTGGATACTACTTTCTGAGACAGCTTGAACAAGCTTACCAGCACTCGTTATCCGCAAAGATAAGTATTGCAAATTACTAATGGTATTTATAATAGCCTGATTTCCTTCGGACGCAGTTTTATTAGCCAACTGCGCATTATCAGCAGCATAACAGGCATATTGAGCAACATCGCTTACACTTTTTGACATGCCATAAATAGCTAATGCAATTTTTTCCACGGCACTTTGTTGTGCATTAACATTAACAGCGGTTTCAGTCATGATGACTTCTGTTTTTTCTACTGCGAAATTAAGCTGCTCATTGGTATAAATTACTTTAGAAACGATTGTCTGAAATTTTTCTATCATGCTATCAAAAGCAACGCCAGTTAGAGCGATCTCATTTTTTCCTTGTAAGTTAGTACGAATTCGCAAATCTGAATTCTGATTAATTTCATTAACAATATCTTTCAAGAAATTGAGAGGAGGACAAATAATAGAAATTAATGACATACTGAAAATAATCGTTAATATCGCTACGCTTAGTAATGTGATAAACGCAACGAAGCTTAATAAATTACTTCGTTTAACCATTTCATCAGCTGCTGATTTTAATTCTTGATCAGCGCGACTCCCTGCCTCAGCTGTTTTAGCAAGTTGAGTTAGAAGCTCTTCTTGTGCCTCTTTTTTCAGGCGATACAGCGCTCCAATACGCGTATTAATTTCAGCAGCAATGTTTCTTGACTCAGCAATCTTTGAATTTGCCAAAATGCGGTTTGCATCTGCATAATCATTAGCCGCTTCAAGCATTTTCTGATAAAAATCGTTACTCTTTTTTAATAAAAATTGTGAGGACGCTAGATCATTTTCCCCCCACTGAAGAAGCAGCTTTTTCAAGTTTTCATTTTCAGCTTCAGCCGCATATTCAGACTCATTGAGCGAACTGACACAAAGCTCATAGAGCTGATAACGAATAAAAGAAAAAGAGGCAGCTATATCATTAGTAAGCTGTACATTATCCCGTTCTTTCTTCTCTGCTTTTTGTGCAAAATCCTGCAATTCCATTGCTTTAAACTGTGCATTTAGCAGATGTAATTGCTGATTGATCAGGCTCTCATTTTTGTGAATTTCTGTTACAAGATAAAGCAAACAACAACAAACAATTGATGCAAAAAAAATACTTGATAATATGATTTTTTTTCTTATTGTAACGTTACAGTTATCTAATATATTAAGCATAATTATCCATACTACTTATAGCAAATAGCACTTATAGCAAATAGTACTTATAGCAAATAGTACTTATAGCAAATAGTACTTATAGCAAATAGTACTTATAGCAAATAGTACTTATAGATTTTCAAGCTATAAGTACTATTAACGAAGAAAATACATCTATTTAAACAATGTCAAGCTCACCGCCCCGCCCAATTCACCTAATACAGCGCCTTCTTTTTTTCCACCTGAAATATCTATTTCACCTTTTGGCAATCCATGGCAACTTAAACAAGATTCAGCATAATAAGTAGGGAGAATGTATCGGAAAGCAGGCTTGCCTTTTGAATCAGTCATTTCAAATACAGGCTTTTCTTTTGGATAGTCTGCCATTCTAAACTTATCATTCATTACGCTAGTTTCCCAAGCATCAGGCCGATTTGCTCGGTTTCGTAAATATTCTTTAGGCGCTGTCAGTTTGAGCTCTATTTTTCCTTCCATACGAGCTGTAAATTTTGTTGCTACTTTATGAGCAAAAGCAGCAGGGATAAAACCCTTAAAAGCAACATTTGGCTGGTTAATTGATGCTTGCGCTTCATTCATTACCTCTTTCACAGCTTCAATCATTGCAACATTGACAGGATTGCTCTCAGCTGATAAATCCAATTCTTTTCCAGCCTTTGCCTTATAATTTTCTTTGGTTTTCTCTACGACCACATCAGCAGTCAACCCTTTATCACCCTTGCTTGCATCATTAATTAATGCCTGATTATCTGATATCACTTTTCTTGCGGCAGCATACAAAGTGATTATTTCATTACTTTTTGCTTCCAATTCTGCCGTGTCTTCAGCATAAGCTGGCAAAAAAATACTATAACAAGTAGCAGCTAAAAATAATAAAACGGCCGATTTCTTCAACATTTTCTTAACTCCATAAAGATTAATTTTTTTGATTTTCATCTACTATTTAATGAGAGTTTTATCCCTTTACATCGTAAAATTTCTCAATAACTCCATTAAAAAAGATTGTTTTTTGTTTTTTAATTACGCTCTTCCTAATTAAGATTAGACAAAATTAGGAAGGACGTAAAGTATTTAATGCCTTACAAGGTGGCAGTGCTGGAATTGTCGTTTCGGATCGTTATGGCCGTCATTCCGCATAGCGGCCAATTAAGTCTTTGTAATTATTTTTTATTACAAGAAAAAG
>CAMAPQ010000053.1 GCA_945860125.1 Klebsiella pneumoniae | reverse complement strand
CTACATTCAAAACATTTCATTTCTATACCCAAAGTAATTGGAATCACGGTGAGGCGGCAAGCAAGTGAACCCCATGAGCATAGATAGACTATGTGGTTGGGGTGAACGAGCGCTGCCAACAATGCCGTGATTTCAAGTACGAAGAGTATATAAAAAGATGCAATCTTAACTACACTAGAAAAGGAAAAGAATGATCATTAATTAATCTAACAAAGCATTCTGATGCCATAATGAAAAAAATAAAAAAATCAGCACTTGCCACTAATCAAAGCTATAGCGGGATGCAAGAATGGTATCCGTTAAAAATATATTTGTATTATCGTATATTGATCAGTTTTATACTGCTACCGCTTTCTTTCCTCGAGCTAAAAGAAGCAGTTCTAGGCACATATCTACCCTTTTTATATTTCTGTACGGCCATAGGTTACATTATCGTATGTATGGCAAGCTGGCTAATGAGTTTTTTTATAAAAAAAATTACCAACTACTTCACTTTTACTTTGATCCTAACTGATATGCTAGCCCTTTCACTATTGATGTGGGCAAGTGGTGGGAAAAATAATAATTTAAGTATTTTACTGATTGTTACGATTGCGGCTAGTGGTGTTTTAATACGTGGGAAAATGCCGTTTTTTTTTGCAGCCATTGCAACAATATCCACCTTAATGCAGGCTATTTATTTCTCATGGCTCAATGCCTTAAATCAGGGGAGCTTATTAAGCGCAAGCTTTATTGGCATTACTTTTTTTGGCACATCTTTAATTTCTCAATATATCTCTAAAAAAATACAACAAAGCGAAATAAGCGCTAAAAAAGCTGAAAATGAATTACATGAACTACAAGAATTAAATAATTTAATTCTACAAAGAATGAGAACAGGAATCATTGTTACCGATCGTCACTATACAATTAAAATGGTTAATAACTCAGCGCTCACATTTCTCAATCTTGAAGAAGAAAGCGCGATCTTATCAAAACAGATTGATTTTTCCTTTCAAAATTATGCAACGCGCTGGCTAGAAAATCCTAATGTAGCCCCGCTTATCTGTCAAATCTCTCGAGATACCACCGAAGTCATTGTGCATATTACTGAAATAATGATTAAAGAAAAAAAAGGCTTTTTATTTTTTATTGAAGACAATACACGCCTTGCTCATCAAGCTCAGCAAATTAAACTAGCCTCTCTTGGCAGATTAACAGTAAGCATTGCTCATGAAATACGTAATCCTTTAAGCTCTATCAGCCATGCCTCCCAGCTTTTAAGCGAATCTCAAGACTTACAAAATAGCGATATTAAGCTGACTAAAATAATTCACGAAAATTGTATTCGCGTAAATCTTATTATTGAAAATATTCAAAATTTATCGAAAAGACAAAAAGCAGCGATACAGTTATTTGATCTTAATACCTGGATTACTCATTTTATTGAAGAGTACAGCCAATATAAAAAAGACTGCCATATTAAAACCTATTTTTCTTCGCCAGAAATATTTGTACCTTTTGACCCCCCACAACTCACTCAAATAATGAATAATATAGTTGATAACGGCTTACGTTACAGTGAAATGCATACTGGGAAAAAAACAATAATGTTATCAACCGGTATTACAACCAGTGATCACCCCTTTATTGATATTGAAGATCAAGGAAAAGGCATTTCAGATGAAATTATTAGCAATCTATTTGAACCATTTTTTACAACAGAACATAAAGGAACAGGGCTGGGTTTATATTTATCACGTGAAATATGCCAAGCTAATTATGCACAACTTGATTTTATACTTAAGAAAAATGGAGGCGCCTGCTTTAGAGTGACCTTTGCCCATCCAAGAAAGAAAATCATTCAATAAAAAAGAAGAAAGGAGAGAAGTATATGCCGTCAAAAGCACTGATTATTGATGATGAGCAAGCCATTCGTGAGTTATTAGAAATCACCTTAAACAGAATGAATATTGAAACACTTTCTGTCGATTGCGTTGAAAAGGCTAAACAGACGTTAAAAAATCTTCAATTTGATTTATGCATTACTGATATGAAACTGCCTGATGGAACAGGTATTGATATTGTGCAACATATACAAAATAATTATCCTGATTTACCCGTTGCGGTATTAACTGCTTTTGGTCATACAGAACTTGCTGTCTCTTCATTAAAATCTGGCGCTTTTGATTTTGTGACAAAACCAGTTGAGCTTGAACGATTAAGAGAAGTTGTGAATCATGCCTTAAACTTATCTCAAAGAATACAAGAAGATTCGTCTCAACACTTACAAATCATTGGTGAATCACAGAAAATTTTAGCGTTAAAAAAGCAAATTAAAAAGCTTTCACGCAGCCAAGCACCTGTCTTTATTCAGGGTGAGTCAGGCACAGGAAAAGAATTAGTTGCAAAACTTATTCACCAACTTGGCGCTCGCGCAACTAAACCTTTTATTGCCGTAAACTGCGGTGCAATTCCTTCAGAACTCATGGAAAGCGAGTTTTTTGGTCATAAAAAGGGAAGTTTTACGGGTGCTTTTGAAGATAAACTGGGGCTCTTTCAATCTGCACAGGGCGGTACTTTATTTTTAGATGAAGTAGCCGACCTACCCTTACATATGCAAGTGAAATTATTAAGAGCAATTCAAGAAAAAAGCGTGCGTCCTGTTGGCGCCGCCAAAGAAATACCATTGGATGTGCGCATACTAAGCGCAACACATAAAAATTTATTAAAAGCAGTAGAGGAAGAAAAATTTAGACAAGATTTATATTATCGAATTAATGTCATTGAAGTGCATATTCCACCTCTGCGAGAAAGAGAGGGTGATTTACTCATGCTAACGGATCACCTACTGCAAAAGCTTGCTAAAACTTGGTCTATTTCAAAACCAATTCTACATGCTGTTACTCAAGAAAAACTGAAGCATTATCATTTCCCAGGCAACATTCGTGAACTTGAAAATATTCTTGAAAGAGCGGTAACCTTAAGTGAAAACAATATTATTTTATCTGACCACCTACAGCTACGATCCTCCAATCTCAAAACAGAAATAAACCCTCACTCATTGACAATACCAGCTGACTTTTTAGGAAAAATTCCTAAAAATTTTTCATTAGAGAATTATTTAAATGATATAGAAAAAAAAATTATTCTATCGACTTTAGATGAAACAAAATGGAATCGTACTTTAGCGGCAAAAGTACTTGGTTTAACCTTCAGAGCATTGCGTTATAAACTTAAAAAATTAGGTCTTGATGATTCTATTGAAGGTGCAGAGGAAGAAGAAGAATAGTATGAACACATCTTTAATTAAGGTGTAAGTAAATTAGGGTACAAAAATTTGAGCCACTTGATTAGCCGCAAAAGGCGCTAGCGTTAAGCCCAAACGAAAATGACCACTGGCAACAACTGCATTTGAATAATCAGCTATTTTACCAACATAAACCCCGCCGCTCATTGCCGGACGAAGACCACACCAATGGGCAATAACAGGATATTTCTTAATATCAGGCAGCAATTTTTCCGCAAAATGAGAGAGGCTCTCATAAGCAGAAGAGGTGAGTTTTTTTTTAAAACCAACATCTTCAACCGTGCTACCAATTAATAATTTTCCATCTTTTCTTGGGATAATATACTTTCCATCGGATACCACCATACAGCTTAAAAAGTCAGGCTTTGCTTGTATTTGCAACATTTGGCCTTGTATTGGAAAAATGGGTAGATTTACTTCTATTTTTTTTAAAAGTTCGCCCGTCCAAGCGCCTGCTGAAAACAGATAGTTTGCTGCTGAAAAAGCCTTTTCTTTTGTAAAAACAGCTTCAATTTTATTGTCTTTTACCTGAATTTTTTCGACCGTTGAATACTCAAAAAAATCTACTGTTTTTTGTCTCATTAACCAGTAGTGCAGCACTTTAATTAACTGTGGATTTCTAATATTTCCAATATGCGGAAAAAACAAACCCCCGTTGAGCTGACGTGACAAGGCTGGGAAAAGCGAGGGTAATACAAGCTGAGAAAAAAAAGAATAATGCGCTACTTTGTTAGCAATAAGACTTTCAATATTATCTGGCTCAAACTTATCCAGCACTAGCAAACCACAAGGATTCCACTCAATATCTAAACCCGTCTCGTTTAATAATGATTCTTGTAATTTAGGATAGTAAGCCTGTCCGAATTCAATTGCTGCTTTATCCGAAAAAGCAAAATCCCATGGATAAATAGGCGCAATAATTCCACCGCCCGCCCAAGAAGATTCACCTCCTACCCTTCCTTTATCAAGGATGGCAACTGAAAAACCTTTCTTCGCTAGCTTGCGCGCACTGAGAAGCCCTACGATACCAGCTCCTACAATCACAAAATCGTACTGCACTACTTAATTTACTCCACTCCACTCGAACGACGCCATGCCATTCTCACTATACCCAAAGTACTTGGAATCACAGCTAGGCGGCAAACGATTGAACCCCATGAGCATAGATAAACTATGTGATTGGAGTGAACGAGTGCAGCCAACAACGCTGTGGTTTCAAGTACGAAGGGTATATGCTGTTATTCGACTAAATAATCAGTAAAAAGAACATCAATAATTTCTACCTGTTCGCCTTCTTGCTTCATAATACTATTCACTTCAACCTTCACTGCTTCTTTTAAAGAAATTCTGCCTTCAGCAGAGCGCAATGTTTCTTCATCTTGCTTTGAAAAAAGCAGGATTAAATTATTTTTGATCCATGGCGCATGATGTGTCATGGTTTCTTTAGGTGCCACACCCTTCCCCTTAAAAGAGACGCCCACTTTGAAGTAATGTACTTTATCTGAGGCATAATTCACAATAAAAGGGGGGCGAACTTCAAAAAATTCTGTAAGCTCATGACTTTTACCCTCTTCGCCTTCAGCACCATGCGCTTCTGATTTCTCTTCTTTTTTTGCAGAAGACGCAAAAGCAGCATTTTTAAAAGAAAACGAAAACGAAAACAAGCATAATAATACGAAAAAAAGGCTTCGCTTAGCCAAAAAATACGATAAACAGTAAAATACTTGATTAGATAAAGGTAAAAAATTTCTCATTTTATTTCTCCTTAAAAAATTTATGCTTATAATCAAATTTAGCCATGACGCTAGAAATTTATGACGCCAGGAGTTTCCCTATGAACAATGTTTTGTATTTACAATTAAAACGATTAAGACAATTGAGACCCTATTTTCATCACTACAGAAGTCTTAATTTATTAGGGTTTATCATTGCAACGCTCTCCATGCTTGCCGCTTTCTATATACAGTATGTTCTTGATATTGTCCCTTGCATGCTGTGCCACTTCCAAAGAGGTGCCGTTGTGTTACTGGGCGTTACCTGTTTACTTGCGGCATACCATAATCCCGGAAAAACAGGCAGAATAATTTATACATTGCTTTGTTTAGTATGGTCTATTTTAGGATTAGTCACCGCAGGGCGACATATCTGGATTCAAAATTTACCTGATGACACTGTTCCAGCATGTGCACCTGATCTAATTTATATGCTCAATAGTTTCCCTCTGGGCGAAACGCTGCTAAATGTATGGGAAGGATCAGGTGACTGCCATAGCATAACCTGGCAATTATTTGGCCTAAGCATAGTTGAATATGTTGCGGTTATTTTTTGTGGCTATTTCTTTTTTAGTTGCTTTATTTTAATCAAGATGAAGCGTATCGATTAATTTTAGGGCTTACGCAAAACCGCCCAGCTTTGTTGTCGCGCTTCGTCGTACGATTTGTACTGTCTTCATCGCGACGCCTTGCTGGAACAATTTTGCGTAAGCCCTAAGTTTTTTAATCTTGCTACTATTTAAAATATTGCCTATGCTGTACTCGGTGTTTTAAGAAAAAGTGTTCACAGATAAACGTATACTTTTCTCTTAAGATAATAAGGATATGTGCCTAATAAAAACGGAATGACGAAGCTTCAGGGTGAGTTACCACGTATGACAACTGCAGCAAAAGTAGACAAGGAAGAGTGGCGATCAATCGATCATATTATTGCTAAATGGTTACAAGAAAGACAAGATCTCATTGTTCTAATGTGCGCAATTGATGGCTTAACTCAATTTACCCCCCAAAATACACCCACTAAAATTCGCGTTCAGGCTTTTTGCCAAGTCTTAGTTGATTATATTTCAGTTGCACATTTTGAAATATATAATCGTCTCATAAATGAAGCAGAGCTATTCGGTGAAAATGGTTGTAACTTTGTTAATCTCTTCTACCCCAAGATTCAACTATCAACAGATGCGGCGCTAGAGTTTAATGATAAATATGATTTTTCTGCCGCTATTGAAGTTGATTTTACGGATCTTTCAGATGATATCTCCAAGCTTGCTCTTCAGCTAGAAGAACGCTTTGAAATTGAAGATAAACTTATTGCAAAGCTGCATGAAAGTCACAGACTTCTAGTTGATTGATGCGTAAAACATCATAGTTGGCTCTGAAATATTCAATCTATACCCAAAGTAATTGGAATCACCAAGGAGGCAGCAAGGGAGAAAACCCCATGAACATAGATAGACTATGTGATTAGGGTGAACGAGAGCTGCCAACAATGCCGTGTTTTCAAGTACGAAGGGGGTATATCTGGGCATGTTACGCACTGATCCATCTGATCATTTTAAGAATGATCAGATGGCGTAAACTCGGCTTTTGATAAAACAATCAATAAAATTATTCAAGAAAGCTTAAAAAGCAATAAGAATCTTGCGAGTTAAATCACAGGATACTACCAAGTAACTCAGGAAATAGTCACCAACATTGAGAAAGTAAATGTGCGATTAACAAGCATCTTCGTTGTCACAGAAAGAGCAGTCAACGACTCACGATCCGTTCTCGGTGAGGCCTCTTCGCAAATGAGTGAAATCCAAGAAAACAAGGCGATTAATTTAAAACTCTTTGCGCATGCAAATGATATTGATACAGACTTAAAATCATTAATGGGAGAGGTAGATGCGCTCATTCAAATTAGTGAACAGCTTGAGCATGAATCTGGGAAATTTATCGTGTAACCTGCCCTGCTTGACGCCTTTCTTTTTCAAATAAAGAAAGGGGGGCTGAGTATCCCAGCCTCCCTTCTTACTTAACGCCAGCTTTCTTAACTCTATACCCTTCGTACTTGAAAAAACGGCATTGTTGGCAGCTCTCACTCACCCCAATCACATAGTTTGTCTATGCTCATGGGGTTCGCTTGCTTGCCGCCTCACCGTGATTCCAACTACTTTGGGTATAGAATAAGAACAGATTACCACCTAAGACTCTACTGATAATAACTCAACCTCAAAAATAAGCGTTTCATGTGGCCCTATCGCCCCGCCTGCGCCTTGCTCACCATAGGCTAACTCGGAAGGAATAAATAGTTGCCACTTTGAACCTACTTTCATGAGCTGTAGTGCTTCTGTCCATCCCTTGATTACACCATTAACAGGAAAAGAAACAGGTTCGCCACGATCAATGGAGCTATCAAACACCGTACCATCTATTAATGTGCCACGATAATGCACTTTTACAGTGCTATTTAAGCTAGGAATAGCGCCTGCTCCATCTTTAATAATATGGTATTGCAGGCCAGAAGCGGTAACGACCAGATCTTTTTTCTTCTTATTTTCCTCAAGGAATTTTGTGCCTTTTTCCTTATTTTGACGGCTTGCTGATTGTTGCTTTTCCTTTACTTCTTGAATTTTTTTCTGCTGATAAACTGTAATTGTTTTACTAATTTCATCAGCGCTTAAACGCAACGGTTTAGCTGTAAAAGCATCAGAAAGACCGGAAATAAAAGCAGAAAGATCAAGATCGCCCAGATCTTTTTTTAAGCCTTCACCATATTTTGCACCAACGCTATAACTCGTTTTTTGAGACTCATTCACTAATTCCACAGATTTAACTTCTCCAGCTTTTGATTGATTTGATACCCCTTCTGCCTGAGAATAAGCAGCTTCTCCAACAAATGAGATAATAACAACAGATGATAACAAGAATAAAGGTAAAACTTTTCGCGCAACTTTTTTTAATACCATGTAAACACTCCTAAAATAAATGATTTCTCAACAAGAAAACTATAGCTTAATGCCAAAAAAATATTGACTCACATCTAAATATTTTTTAAATAATACTAGATATTAAAAAAATAAAATGTATAATTTTTCGGCAAAAATGATATTTAAAAATGATTTATCATTATTTTGTGCTTGATATGAATAGGGAATAAGTCCATTAATGTAACGGATAGAGTTAATGCATGACACCATCTCATGAATTGAGCTCATGAATCAAACTCATAAATCGAACGCTCACCAAGCCTGCGTATTCACTTAGCAGAAAATTTCAACGAGACAGCTTTTTAGCATGAGGGATGATTCTTCTTATACTATTAGTATTCTAGTGAGACACAGATTAAAAAATCATACTACGCTTTGAATACAGTTTTTTTGAAAATAGCAGTTTTTTTGAACGCACCAGAAAGTTTGAAACCTGAGACAAAATTATTTTTGTGAACTGAAGTCAAAAAGCATTAGAAATGAGAATGCGCAACTTTCTCACGTATTATCTTAGATAGCCTTTTTTATCGCAGCAAGATGATACAAAGAGTAAGTAATAAAGTTATTATTTTTTGGGCAAATTAGAATATTTTATTTTTAACATTAAACGTATTTAAACATTAACCATAGAAGAGGAAATATTTATGGCACGCAGAAAAAAATTAGCAGCGCCTAAAAAGGCTATTGCACCAACAAGCGCATCTTTTTCTTTTGAAAAAGCGCTTGATCATCTTGCAAAAGAAATACAAAAAGATCAGCAAAAATCGCTAAAATCTACAGAGAAAAAAACAAAATCCGCACAAAAATTAGCAAAAACTCAGCTTAAAAATGAGCAAAAAATAAAAGCCCAACTAAAAGAAAGCAAGTCAAAAGCAAGCAAGCTTAAAACAAAAGCAGCATTAGCAGCTGTCACCAAACAAGAAGCTGCACTTCAGAAAGGCCAGCTTGCAAAAGCAGCTGCTGAGTCTGCTTATAACAGCGCACAAACTGCTTTAAAAGCAATTAAAATTCGCGGCCAATATGCTGAGAAAATCAATGCACTTAAAGTTGAATTTTTAGCGGCACTAGCACAGGCGGCACCAACACAAGCAACCCCAGAAAATAATAAGCCCGCCTCTAAACTTCTTGTTACAGCTAAAAAAGCTCAAACATTAAAAACAAAAGGAATGGTTAAAAAGCAAGAAACGGTTAAAGTAAGCGCGAAAAAAACAGAAACCACAAAAAAAGCTGGCAGACCTAAAGCTAAAAAAGAAGCCCCGATCTCATTACTTTCCGAAAAGAAACGTGGCAGACCAAAAGCGAAGGTTGTGACCATATCTGCTAAAAAACGTGGTAGGCCAGCTGCAGCGAATGCAATCATCGCAGCGCCGATCAAAAAGGAAAAAGCGATAAAGCCTGTTAAAGCTGTTAAAGCTGTTAAGAAAGCAACCGTAACGGCAACGCCTTTAAAAGTACAAAAATCAGCAAAATCAAGCTTAAAAGCTGAAAAATCTACTAAGCTACTAGAAGCACCAGCAACAAAAAGAGGCAGAAAAAAACTCAGCGAAAAAAAGCCTAAACTGTCTTCGCCAAAAGAGAAGCATGTTGAAAAATTATCATCTGAGTTAATGAATGATCAGGCTGAAAGTCACGAAAGCGCGCTGCTACACAGCGAAGCGCAAACAAGCATGACTGAAAATATAGAGCAGCATGATCAAGATAGCGCTTTTTCTGGAGAAGAAACCCCAACAACTTAAGGGCGAACTTAGATACTAGAACAAGCTAGATAGTCGACTTTTGAAAAAATCAAAGTCGACTATCTAACGATTATGCTTAGCTTAACAGAAAAAATTAGTAGGACTTAGGCAGCGCTAATACCCAATTTTTTATACCCTCAACAACATACTTTTGATTATGCGGTTCTTTGATGATATGAGAAGAATCACTCAGATACGTTTCTTTTAGCAAATACTTAAAGTTAATATGAGGAAACATCTCCCTTAATTGCCCTTGATGATTAATACAATCCTGCTGCCCTGCCGTAAAAATAAAATATAAGTGAACAGCCCGATTAACTAAACCCTCGAGACCTTCAGCAACATAAGCTTGTGCTGGAAAATCTCTAACATAACTTGGCAGTTCCATATTCTCTTCACCCAAAGAAGATGAATCTGTCTTCTTTTTCTTTAACCCTAAAATAATAGGCAATCTATTTAAAATAAAATTAAACCATACAGAAAACTCCATCATTCTGGGCAGATAATAATATAGATAATATTTAAACGTACGATAAGCATAAGCATCAATTTGAATTACACCCACCACTCGCTCATCAATTTTCGCAGCCTCAAAAGACATGTCTGCGCCAGAACATAAACCATACAATACAAATCTTTTAACTTTTTTTGTTTGCTCTAAATAATCCATTGCATCGATCACTTCTTGCGGCGCAGTTTGCTCAAAAGAAGCTGTTCCTCGCCTCGCCTCACTATCACCAATACCCGCATGATCAAAACGCAAACAAAGAACACCTGCCTCAGCTGTATGCCTTGCAATTTTAACGGACATACGACAAGCCCCAATACGATGCATAATTCCTGAGTTTAAAATAATTAAAGCAGGCCTATTATTCTCAATTTTCTCAGGCTCAGTTATGACACCATTTAAAGGAGCACTTTTACCAAAACGAACTGTTTTTTCACGAATCATAAAGTACCCATCCAACTTAAAAACAGTTAAATATTAAATGATTGAACAATAGCTTGAATAATTGCATTAGGAATCAACACGCCGCCAAAATTATCAACAAAATTCCAATTGCCGGGGCTCAATACAAAAGAGGATTCAAACGAAAGCGCATGCGTCTCAAAATTTTTTTTGATGCTCATAAAATGAGATTGTTCACTGGAATAAAATAAGAGGTACTTTTTTGCAAGATAATGAGCTGGTTGTGAAAGATCGATTAAATCAATCATTTCTTGACGAAACAATCGCGTTAAAGGAAAACCATTCATAAAAAAATCACTTGAAAAATCAGGCAATACCTTCAACTTTTGCTGATGGGTCATATAACTGACAATTTCATCACAATATTGTTGGCCAGACAAAACAGGATCCCACATAACGATTCGCTCAAAATTATTTTTTTCCTGCGAAGCAATCGCCGCTAAAGCGCCACCCAGTCTTAAGCCAACTAAAGATACTTTCTCTAAGTTTGCAAGATACTTAAATTCTTCAGCCGCCGTATGAATATCAGATATCCATTGCTTAATACTCACTTCCTCACAAGCACCCGCAGAATCACCTGTGCCAAAATAATCAAACCGCATAACAGGATAGCCAAGCTTACCTAACAACATAGCAATCTGCCTAAAAGCACGATGGGCACGCATGTATTCCTGACCAAACGGATAACATAACAACACCCCTTCTGAGCGAGCAGGCTGACTAATGGGGGGATGATACACGCCATATAATTGACTTTGAGAACGACCAAAGAAAAAGGGATTCATTACTTATTTCCTAACCATGATTGAAGCAATTTTTTAGAACGAAAAATTAGCGTTTCTTGCTCCTCACCTTTAATAATTAAAGACTCATTTGGCCTACTGCGCTCACCTTCTTGTGGACGATTATTCTGCAAAGAAAAAATAGGCTGCTTTTTTTCCTCATAATGATCATACCTTTCTGTCATCAACACCTGTTTTGTCTCTTGCTCATTGGCTTTTAAAAGACAAGATGGAACAGATATAGGTGATTGCTCTTCAATTAGTTTTGCAATTTGCTCAAGCGTTTGTAACGCAAGTACGCCTTGATTTAAGCGGACGCCTAAGTTTTTTTCAACTCGGGTAATCAAACGAATACCTAATAAAGAATGCCCACCTGCATCAAGAAAATTGTCTGCAAGACTAGCCTGCTCCACACCTAAGACAGCTTGCCATATTTTAGCAAGTTCTTTTTCCACATGCGTTCGAGGCGCTGCAAAATAATCAACAGGCGCCTGAGGATCTTGTAACTTTGCGCGATCAATATCACCATTCATATTTTTAGCAAAGGTATCTATCTCAAGAAACTGGTGGGGCACCTCTTCTTTTGCTAAATGTTCCTGGGCAAAACGTCTTAACTCGCTACCTGTAAGCGCTGCGCTAGATTTTACTTGATAGAAAACTAAAGTACGCAAGCCTTCTTTTTTATAATCAAAAATTTTAACAGCTAAATCAGCAATAGCCACATGAGCCCGTAAAGCCGATTCAATTTGAGCAACAAGGGGATTTTCCACACTATCAGCAGTAGGTAAAATATCGACACGTGTCACGCGACGATTCACAACTTCTCGCAAATAATCATTCAAATAATAAGGCGAAACGACAATATGACCTGTCACATTAGAAGATAAAAGATTTGTTAAAATATTCATGCCCTCATTCGGCGCAACCCCCAAAGCAATAATTTTCTCGATAAACTCATCACTTCTAGGTGGTTGAATTTCAGTAATCAACTGAATAACAGGCTCTAAACCAGCTAATTTCTTTAAAAGAAAATTGAACACTTGTAAATAAATTTGTCCGAACTCATCAAATAATGTGATATCCAAATAAACAGAATCAAAAATTGTGTCATCAAGCGAGATAGCACTTAAGCGAACATGCGCCCAAGTTTTCTGCGGTATGTCACCACTAAACCGCAAACACTCATACCCTGCCGGCACATAAAACATATCAAAAGGTTGATAGTTTGGAATAATCGTCTGAGCACCAGCAATTGCCACATCCATAAAAGCAGGATGCATTTTCCACTCTTTCATTTCATTAAAAACAAGCGCATCGCACGCAAGCTCTATTAGCGCTTCTTTATTGCCTTTATGCACCTTTTTCAGTGAACGCCAGCGATCGCCAAAATGTAAAAAAGGATGATGATCTGCATCAGAAAATGCCTGAACACCTAGCTGACAAGAGGCCAATAATTCAGAAACAGTATTATATTTTTCAAATGATGCTGTAAATGCCTCAATATTACCTCTGGCATGCTCCAACCAATTTGCACCCACTTTACTCTCAAATATAAATTCAAATAACTTAGCAGACTTAGCCTTTAAACGTAGATAAAGCGCCTTTACTTCACCCTCTGCCAGCGCAAAAGGAAGATTAAAAGTAAGCTGCGTAATTTGAATATTATCTATTCCTGTTACTTCTTTATAAGCAGCACGCGCTAACTCAAGATAGGCTGTGCCAGGAATGAGTGATTGCCCATTGCGCAATCGATGCTCATTAAACATCCATAATCTTTCCGTTGAACATTCTGTGGCAAACACAACTTCAGAAGTCGTTTTGCTAAGGCAAAAATCTAACGCTGGGTGATTCGTTGCCACCCCCATTAAACTATCCCTTGTTTTTTGTTGCTGCACATCAGCAGCCATACCTACTTGTTGCCAAGCCGGCCAGTTAACAGAAAGCGTTATACCCCCTTTCTGAGTGCGCACCACACTTAAGGCATCAAGATAAGCATTCGCAGCAGCATAATCAAACTGCCCAGGCAAACCAGATAAGGCACTCACAGATGAAAAATACAGCATAAAATCAAGCGCATCTGACGCCCATAATTGATTTAATACTTGAGCACCTTTTATTTTCGGAGCAAGAACGCTCTCTACCTGACGCCAAGATTTTAAGGAAATTAATTCATCTTCAATACTGCCTGCCACATGAAAAATACCATTGACGTCACCCCAGCGCAGCGATATTTCAGAAGTTAGTGCTTGCATTGAGTCAATAGAAGTGACATCTGCCGCAGCACACCAAACTTCTGAACCTAAGGCTTCAATCGCTTGAATCGTTTTAATTTTTTCACCTAGCAACACACCTTTGTTGATCCAGCTCTCCCACTCATGCCGAGGCGGTAATATTTTACGAGACACAAGCACTAACCTTAAAGGTTTAATAGAAGATAAATGCTGCGCAAGTAATAAACCTAAACCACCTAAACCACCAGTTATTAAATAAACCCCTTGATCTCGCAGCGTGTTTTGAATCGTTTGAGTAATGGCTTGTTTATCGCACTTTACCCACTCACGTAAAAATCTTTGAGAATGACGTAAGGCAACGACGCCATGACTGTTCTTAAGGCATAAATCATAAGCAACTTGCTTCCAAAGATAAGAAGAATCATCACTACTGATATCAATGATTTTAGTTGGAATGGAAAGCTCAGACTCAAGCACTTTGAGTGAACCCATCATTAAAGACTGCATGGGATAGGTTTTTTCAAAGCCAACCGATACACCCTGAAGCGTTAGCAAACTAAAGCGGAGCTTTCCAGATAAATCAGATTGAGACATTGCTTTTGCCAAATTAAAAAAGCTTTGAAATACCCCATAAGCATTAAATGATTTAAATGTATCAAGCTGTTTTATTCCACAAAAAACCTGTTCATAAGCCAAGGTAAATAACCACTGCGTGGGAAATAATTGCGACTTCAGCAGGGAATCAAACCAAGCCGTCATACTCTCTATATTTTGAAAATCGAAAGTACGCACTTGACTTAATTCAACGACCATAACGTGATGACCTAACGCAACTAATTCCTTTGCAAGAGCAGCAATACTTTTTGATTGCCAACATAAAATTAAAAATGAAACAGGATTAATTAACAGATCATTCTTAGGTTTAGATGATAAAAACGTAGGTAAAGGCTTATTCACAAAAGAAGGATGATATAGCCAATCGTTAAGCTGTTTTTGGCGCGTTAAACCATAAAACTGACCTGGCAAATCTTCAGCAAACAAACCCTCTCCTGCTTTAATCCAATAACTTTTGTGATCAAATGAATAGGTTGGCAAGGGGATCTTGTAACGCTTTTCATTACCATAGAAAGTCTTCCAGTCAGAAAAAGCATTCAACGACCAAATATTACCCAATACACTTAATAAAAAAGCACTATCGTTAATCTCTTCATCGACATGACGCATGCTATTCACCACAAAATGCTGCGGTGTTTTTTTGGCATGCAGGTGCGCAAGACGCGTTAATGTTCTGCCAGGACCTACCTCAACTAAGACACGAGAAGAATCTTGAAACAACTCACTAATATTGTCTGAAAAACGTACGGTGTGACGTAAATGTTTTACCCAATAATTAGGATCCATCGCTTCATCATTCTTAATCCAAGTACCTGTTAAATTTGATAAAAAAGGAATCAATGGTTTATTTAAACGAATAGAACGTAAATAATCACCAAACTCACTTAAAATACCTTCCAACATACTGGAGTGTGCTGCGATTTGAATCCGAATACGAGTATAAAGAATATCTTTTTCTTCAAGCAAAGCTTGAAATAAATCCAAAGGCACCTGAGGGCCTGATACCACAGAAAATTCTGACGCATTAATACAAGCAAGGCTTAACTCACTAGGCAATATTTGCCTTAATGCTTCTTCAGAAAGCTGCACACTCAACATGCCACCCGCCGGCACTTTTTCAAATAATTTACCGCGTAATGAAACGAGCCCCAAAGCATCTTTTAATGAAATAACACCTGCAATACAAGCTGCTGTATTCTCTCCCAAACTATGGCCAACAAGCGCTTGCGGCTGAACGCCTAAAGATTGCAATAATTTTGTTTGAGCATACTGCGTTACAAATAAGGCAGGTAAAGAACGCGAGGGACGCTCAAGACTTTGCTCTACTTGCAATAACTGGTCTTTTTCAGGAAATAATAAAGCTTTAAGATCGTAATCAATAAATGATTTCAAAAGACTTAAACAGTCATTAATAGCGTCACGGTAAACTGATTCAGACGCGTATAAATCTCGCCCCATATTAGGATATTGCGCGCCACCACCGGCATACATAAAAGCAACTGTTCTTGGTTGAGAGTCGCCTGAACGCTGTATCGACAAATCAGGTTCGCTCGCACCACGCTTATAAACATTACGCAGCAAACTTACAAGATGGGGTTTATCTTTTGCAATAATGACTTTTCGTTCAGTAAAATTTTTTCGGCCTGTTTTTAAGGTATAAGCCATATCTGCTAATGAAATATTATCGTTTTTCTCAATAAAACCAGCCTGTTTTTCAAGCTGATTTTGCAAACTATTGGCTGTTTTAGCTGAAAAAATAAAAAGCCGGTATTTCTCCTGATCCACCATTTTTATAACAGAAGGCGCCTCTTCTAAAATAACATGCGCATTGGTTCCACCTACACCTAATGAACTCACGCTGGCTCTTCTTTTTCCCTGCCCTTGATTTAAGGGTAATAAATTCCAGGGTAATAAAGTGTTATTCACATAAAAGGGACTATTTTGAAACTCAATATTCGGATTGGGCTTTTCATAATGTAACGTAGGGGGAATCATTTTGTGTTGAAGCGAAAGCGCTACTTTGATAATGCTTGCCGCACCTGCTGCCGTATCAAGATGACCAATATTTGATTTAACAGAACCAATTGCACAAAACTGTGTCTGTGTCGCACCACAAGCTTGGAATGCCGTTGTAAGCGCTTCTACTTCAATGGGATCACCCATCGCCGTCCCTGTTCCATGGCATTCAACAAAGCTAATCGATTCAGGGTCAATATCAGATAAAGTTAATGCTTCTGTAATAACAGAAGCTTGGCCATCAACGCTTGGTGCAAGATAGCTTACTTTGCCAGAACCATCATTATTAACCGCTGAACCCTTAATAACAGCATGAATCGTATGCCCTTCTTGTAAAGCCTGATCAAGACGCATGAGTACAACCACACCAATGCCGCTACCAAATAAGGTACCCGTTGAACTTGCTTCAAAAGGTTTGCAATGGCCGTCTTTTGCTAAGATCTCGCCCTCTTTGAAAAAATACCCCTTACCTTCTGGCAGCTCAATGGTTGTACCACCGGCAATTACAGCATCACATTCACCATTTAATAAACTTTGTGACGCCATGTGAATCGCGACAAGCGAAGTTGAGCAAGCCGTTTGAACATTAATAGAGGGGCCTTTTAAATTAAACGCATAAGAAACGCGCGTGGTTAAAAAATCTTTGTCATTGCCAGTGTGTCGTACTAAAAAGAAACCGACACGATTCATAATTTCTTGATGTGTTAATAAGTGATACGGCATATAAGCGTTATAGCCAGAACCGCCATAACAACCAATCAGCCCTGAAAAACGCTCAGGATCAATGCCGGCAGATTCCAGCGCTTCCCAACTCACCTCAAGAAAATGACGATGCTGAGGATCCATAATTGAGGCATCTTGCGCACTCATTCCAAAAAAACCAGGATCAAATTGATCAACACCCTTAATGCGAGGAGAACGCAGAACATAATCAGGGTGATTCACAACACTCTGTGAAACACCGGATTTAATAAGCGCCTCTTTCGAGAGCGTCTCAATAGATTCGACGCCATTTTTTAAATTTTCCCAATAAGCCTGAACAGACTCAGCGCCTGGTAAACGGCAAGCCATACCAATAATAGCGATTTCATTGCCAGAAAAAGACGCCTCTTTTTCTATACTTTGATGATAACTATCTGCGGTCATAGATTTCCCCTATTAATATAATTTGGCATAAGTCCTAATAAGTCCCAATAAGAAAATGCTGCATAATTAAAAGCAGGTAAAGTGATTACCTGTAAATTAAAGACGCTAAAAATAACATAAATTTCCGTGTTTTTTCACGCTTTAATGATATGAGTAAATTACGTTATTAAATTAGGACTTATGCAGAATTGTTCAAGCAAGGCGTCCTGACGAAGACAGTACACGCTGTACGGCGAGGCAGGACAACAAAGCTGGGCGATTTTGCGTAAGTCCTAAAAATAACTGATTCACTGAAAAAGAAAATCACCACAATGTTCATTATTAACATTGTGGTGATTAGTTGGGAGAACCATAAACAACTAGGACTTACGCAAAACTGTTTCAGCAAGGCGTCGCGATGAAGACAGTACAAATCGTACGGCGAAGCGCGATAACAAAGCTGGGGCAGTTTTGCGTAAGTCCTGACAACTTTAGCTACAGGCCTCTGCGCTTCAATTGCATATTTAATCGTAGCATTGCGCGCTTCTTACTATCTTCAACGCGCGCACTAAACTGCTTTTCTTCTTTTGCCTCACCTAAAAACTCAGCCAGTTGTTGAATCGTCGTATGGCGAAAAAGATCGGTAAGTTGTAAGGGTTTCGCAAACTGAGGTACCCTGATATTGATGGACACGCCCTGTTTGTTAAACTTAGTCCAACAGGGGGAAGCATGAGTAAAAAAGAGATGAACAGATACACCTTAGAGTTTCGTGGGGAAGCAGTTAAATTGGTTATATACCCTTCGTACTTGAAAAC
>CAMAPQ010000052.1 GCA_945860125.1 Klebsiella pneumoniae | reverse complement strand
AAATGACCTTCCTTACCACTCAAGCGCACTTCTGGAGAAAATCAATGACACCAGCCATGACCCATCTTAAAAGTCTTAATCAAAAAGGTTTTACACTTGTTGAAATTGCAATTGTGCTCGTGATTGTAGGCCTTCTTTTAGGCGGCGTCATGAAAGGACAAGAGCTTATTAACTCAGCCAAAGCACGCTCCCTTGTTTCAAAAATAAAATCAGTCGAAGTTGCATGGGACACTTTTAAAGATCGTTATCAAGCAAAACCAGGTGATTTTAACCAGGCTGTGCGTGATTTAGGGGGGCCAACCGTTAACGGCAATGGAGATGGTTTTGTTACTTTAACTGAAGCAAATGATGTATGGAGTCATTTAAGCATTGCCGGCCTTATTTCAGGAAATTATGCGGTCGTTGACACCACCGATTTCTGGACTTGCGTCGGCTGTATGGAGAATGGCTTTGGCCAAACCATGATTTTAAGCTGGCAAAACTGGGGCGTTGCGGGTGGCACAAAGCATAAGCTTTCATCCGGCTATATGATTCCTTCGATGATTGTGGCCGAAGTTGATAAAAAAATAGATGATGGAAAACCTACCACAGGAAAAATGGTCACGCTTGTAACCCCCAACGGCGGAACAAACTGTCGTACAGGAGCAGAGTACTTAAACGTTCAAGCCACTCAAGAAAACTGTGGTTTTGTTTTCGCTGCCTTCTAGTTTTTTTCCAAAGGTTCTGCAACTCTTCGATGAAAATACACGCCTGTATAACCCCATAAATAACGAGCTGGCATGCTATGCACCAACTCAAATCCAGAAGTTTCAGTGTAATCGCTCAGTGGATTTGTCACCGTAATCAACCAAGTATCTACCTTACAAGTTTGAAGCGCCTTAATGATGTTAAGCATCGCTTCTTGCTCAAAACAGGAACCATATAAGTAGATAAAAGTGGCATCAGCGTAATCAACTTCAACAATATTAATCATGCGAAACTCAAAACGATCCCACCTCATTTTTTTAGCCACTTGCTGCGCTTTGTAAACAAACATCGGGTTTAATTCAATGCCAATGGTGCGACAACCTATAACGCATCTAAACCAAAAACAGCCACGCCCACGTCCTGCCCCCAATTCATACACCACATCTTTTTCGGAAAGGCCCGTAAAATTAGCCATTTTTTCTAATGTTGAAAAAAAAGTTTCACCATACACTTTTTGTACAAGATCAGAAGGAAAAGGCTCAAGAAAATTTTTACATGCTTTGTAGGGATTGATGAAAATATAGGAAAAAAGAAGACTTAAATCCGCCCACCAAAGGCGATTTCTACGATAAAACTTAAACACCGTGTAAAAATAATCAGTGCAATCAAGCAATAAATAATAGGGAAAAAAAATAACGGCCCTAAAAAAATAGAAAAAAAGCGAGAACCAAGAACGGAAAAAAAAACGTAAATTAAATTTTTTCATCTATTTGCACCTTAAAAAATATTCTCTTTCAGAATAGCTAATATAAAAACAACTGTTTAAAAAAACAGTTTGCAAGAGTACTTTTTTCTACGTTAAAAATAAAATCAAACTAGAAAAAAAATTCTCTCCTGTGATATGTTTGGTACAGGTCGTGTAGTGTTTGTTGAAGCACGACGTGTGAAAAAATAATAGCTTTTATAAACATAAAAAATAGGTGGTGCATCATGAAAAAAATCAAACTTATCTCTCTTTTAGCCTTAGTTATAAGCTCAATGACCCTAACCGGCTGCGGCTTGAAAGTTTCAATGAACGGCACAAATGACGCAGCTTGCGTCTGGTTATGCTCTTAAGCAGCCTAGCTTAATGAATCTAAAAGACTTTTACTAAAAAGTCTTTTAGACATTTTTAATTTATGTTAGGCTCGCTTTGGGGCTAGACCTCTCGCCGTTAAGAGGGAGGTAGGTAGACCAAAATAAAAAACAAATCTTATATATGGAGCTTAAAAATGAAAAATGTTAAGAAAATCGCAGTTGTAACGCTTATTCTTTCTTCTGTTGTATTAACTGGCTGCGGTCTTAAAGTAGGTTTTGGTTTTACGCAAGATCCAAAATGTACTTGGTTGTGCAGCGGCTAGGTTGTCAGCGCCATAATTAATGAGCTGATTGTTTTATAGGCGAAGATATTTTTATTTGTCTATGAAACACAGTGTAATTATAAAAAAGCCGGTGTAAAAACCGGCTTTTTTATGCCTCAAATAATATTTTTCATGCGCCAAATTGATCGCTTTTTAAGCGCCAATAAGCATTCTTCTTTCATGAAGAATTTCGCTTGCAATTTAACGCAAATATGTTACTTTTCACCATGCAAGTTGTTTTGTAATCTGCAATTTTGCTTTTTTTATTTATTATTAAGGAGGTTTTTCTCATGAAAAAAATTACGATCGCGGCCCTTCTATTTAGTGTTGTTGCTTTATCTGGATGTGGTTTGAAAGTTAGCTTTGGTGGAACAGGCGATGCAGATTGCCAATGGTTGTGTTCAGGCACTCCAACTGCAACAGCTCCTGTAGTAAACCCACGTTAACTTGATAGGTTGATAAAGGTCACCCCTCTCTTTAAATAGGGACGTGACCTTATCGTGATCAGCAAAAGATGTTTCTGGTTTTTACTGGAAGTTTTTTTTACTGATCACTTTTCCTTGTTTATTATGAGTGCGCTCACGCAATGAAACGCAACTTCCCTCTTGTTTCTTATTTAACACTTGCCCTTTCTATCGTATTTTTGGCAGGCTGTGAATCCACGGGTTACTACAGCCATATTGCTTACGGACACCTTAGCCTACTTGCTAAACGACAACCAGTTGATCAAGTGCTAAAAGATGCCACGCTTACCTTGCCTGAAAAAGAAAAACTAGCCTCAACAAAAGCCTATCTTGCCTTTGCAGCAAAAGAACTACAATTACCGACAAAAGGTCAATATACGCACTTTGTGCACCTAAATCGGGAATATCCAATATGGAGCCTTATTGCAACCCCCCCTTACTCTATTGAGCCCCTTAAGTGGTGCTACCCTATTGTTGGTTGCATGAATTATCGTGGATTTTATGATATTGAAAAAGCAAAAAAGAAAGCAAAAACGCTAGAAGGACAGGATGTTTATATCGCGCCTGCGACAGCGTATTCAACCCTAGGCTGGTTTTCTGATCCCATTTTAAGTAGCTTTTTAAGAATGTCTGATTCACAGCTTGCGGGCATTTTATTTCATGAATTAGCCCACCAAAAACTTTATGTTGAGAACGATACAACCTTTAACGAAAGCTTTGCCACAGCAATTGAAATTGAAGGTGTCAGACGTTGGTCATTAGCTGAGTATAATCCCAAAATATACGAGCAATACTTAGAAGAAAAAATGGTTAGACAAGCCTTTGTTTTGCTTGTAAGTGAAACACGTGAAAAGCTTCGCAAAACTTATGCAGATACCACACTTTCAATAAAAGATAAGCAGCAGCAAAAAGAACAACATATTAATGCCTTAAAAAATAGCTATCAATTGCTTAAAAAAGAAAAATGGGCAGGAAAAGGTTACTACGATAATTGGTTTAAAGGCCCGCTTAATAATGCACAGCTCTCAACCATTGCAACCTATTATGATCTTGTTGACCCGCTACTTTTATTGCTAAAGCAAGAAAAATATGACCTTCATACCTTCTATGAAACTTGCGAAAAACTAGGTAAAAAAAGTGTGCAAGAGCGACATGACTTTCTTAATCATCTGTCGCCCAGCCCACAAAGCCTGCATTAAAATAGGCCTTACGCACTTTTCAAGCTCTTACTCACCATCTCATAAACATCGGCACAAAGCGCTTCGCATGCCATAATTTTCTCAAGCGCTTGCTTCATTTTTTGCTGAGTGTGATCACTATAACGTCGCCATCTCGTTAAAGGTGTCACCATTCGCGAAGCAATTTGGGGATTAATTGTATTTAACTCAATAATTTTATCTGCCAAATATTGATAGCCAGAACCATCAACCGCATGAAAACGATGCATATTTTGACCAGCAAATACACCAACTAAAGCACGTACTTTATTAGGATTCGTTAACTCAAAAGCAGGATGCTTTTCAAGCCCCTTCACTTGAGCTAAACAATCCGCCTGAGGGCTTGTTGCCTGCGTTGCAAACCATAAATCCATCACCAAAGCTTCTTTTTGCCATTTATGATAAAAAGCATCGAGTAACTTATCACGTACCTCACCCTCTGAAGCATGTATTATTCCCCTAAAAGCGGCGATTTCATCTGTCATATTATCTGCTGTCATAAACTGTAAAGTAGCAAGATCTCTCGCCTCTACTGATTCAACTGCCAATAAATAATCTAAACATAAATTCTGCAGACTTCTTTTACCGATCGCCTCGCCCGACAAAAAATATTGTTTAGCAGCACCCGCATGCATCGTTTGATAAGTTTTAAGAAAAAGAGGATACAGTTCACGCGCAATAATTTGTTTAATCCCTTTTAAAGATAAAACAATTGTTTCCACATCGATTATTTCAACTTTTTCAGCAATATAAGCCTCAGAAGGTAAAGCTAAAAGTAAGCTAGCAAAAGATTTATCATCCGGTAAATCACTTAAAATCTCGCTAAAGGCACGTATTAAAATAGGCGATACCGTTAAAAATTTACCCTCTTTAAACAAAGCCATACCCTGATCAATCGACTGCATCATGAGCTGCTGCATGGCATCCCAACGATTAAAAGGATCTGAATCCTGCGTCATTAAACAGAACAGGGCTTGTGGTTGATAAGGATAAAATACCTTAACCGGTGCTGAAAAATTCCTAAAAAGAGAAGGAACAGGACGCACAGGCACATCATAAAAAGCCCATGTTTGTGCGTTATGATTAAAAGATAAAACACACTCTTTTCTTGTAGAACTCATCCAACTGATATTACTTTTATCCAAAGAAAAAAGTGGTAATTCACCCTGAACAGGATCAATTAAACCTAAACGTACAGGCATGTGAAAAGGTAGCTTAGGCTTAGCAGCCCCTCCCGTCGAGGGTGGGCAATACTGGGTTAAGGTGAGCCGATAAATGCCTTCCTGCTCATCATAATCATCCTGCACAGTAATTTCTGGCGTACCAGCTTGATGATACCAACGCTCAAACTGATTAAGATCAATATTATTCGCTTGTGATTGGCAGGCAACAAAATCTTCCGTAGTAATTGCCTCACCATCGTGTTTTTGAAAAAATAAATCGCATCCTTTTCTAAAGCCTTCCTTCCCAACTAAGGTAGCAATCATTCTGACAACTTCTGCGCCTTTCTCATAAACCGTACGCGTATAGAAATTATTAATTTCAATATAAGATTCAGGCCGCACCGGATGAGATAAAGGCCCCGCATCTTCTGCAAATTGATGAGTGCGTAATAAACGAATCTCTTCAATACGTTTAACCGCCGCTGAACCCATATCTTCTGAAAAAGACTGATCCCTAAAAACGGTAAAACCCTCTTTTAAACTCAGCTGGAACCAATCACGACAAGTGACACGATTACCACTCCAATTATGAAAATACTCGTGCGCAATAACGCCCTCAACACGAGCAAAGCTACCATCTGTTGTTGTTTTAGGATTAGCTAATACACAAGAAGTATTAAATATATTTAAGCCCTTATTTTCCATGGCGCCCATATTAAAATGACTAACCGCAACAATCATGTAAATATCTAGATCATATTCAAGCCCATAGACTTGTTCATCCCATGCCATAGATCGCTTTAAAGAATCCAATGCATGGTCAACTTTGTCTACATCATGCGCTTCAACAAACACCTGTAACGTGACACGCCTTTGTGATTGTGTGATAAAAAAATCTTCGCGATACGCTAAATCACCCGCCACCAAAGCAAATAAATAACAAGGTTTTTTAAAAGGATCCTGCCAAATAACCCAATGGGTTCCATCTGAATTATCACCTTTTTCAATCAGATTTCCATTTGATAACAAAACAGGATAATGCTGCTTGTTAGCAGTAATTTTCGTTGTAAATTTAGCCATGACATCAGGCCGATCAAGATAATAAGTAATATTACGAAATCCTTCTGGCTCACACTGAGTGCAATACATACCATTAGATACGTAGAGCCCTTCTAATGAAGTATTCTGAAGCGGCAAAATCTTCACAATAGTTTTAAGCGTAAACGTAGCCGGCATATCTAATAAGGTTAATGCCTCCTGTGATTGCACATAGCGGCTTTGATCAAGCAGCTGACCATCGATAAAGACAGCAATTAAAGTAAGCTTATTACCATTGAGCACTAGATTTGCACAAGGCTGTCCTTGAAGATTTCGTCTTACAAAAATTTCACAACACACCAAAGTTTCATCGGCGCGAATATCCACTTCTAGACGAACCTGATCAATTAAAAAATCAGGTACTTTATAGTCTTTAAGATAAATGACATTGGGAGGCGTTTGAGTTTTCATGTTTTTAATCTTCCTTAAATATTTTTCACGCTCTTAATACAAAAGTACAAGAATGTAAGAATGTAAGAATGCAAAATAAATAACTAAATTATATTGAGTCATTTTGAATGCAAGGGATTTTTATGTTAGGTGCACTTGATTGTTTTGATTTAGAAGCACAGCTTTTATCAATAAAACCAATACGCTGATTTTCGGGGAAGTGTATCATGTCATATCCCAATACCAGCTGCATACAATCTTCTTTTTGCTGATCTGTTAAGCGTGTACCATCCGGCCATTTACCTATTTCAAGCGATGTTTTTAAATTTTCATAAGTGGCAGGCGGCATGCTACGCACTAAAGCCTCAAAATTCATAGATACTCCTTAAAAAACTTCTTTACTAAATAATTAGGACTCAAGTTAACTTACTGCTCCAACCAAGCTTAGAACGACATGCCTCATAAAAATCATGATCTAAAGGATGTAATAGCTTCAATTTATGCGGTTTTTTTCCAGCATAAATCACATCGCCCACGTATAACTGAATGCCAGGCTGTCCATCACAGCTTATCTTTGGAGGAAGCCCCCTTGATGCACCGACAATGATTTTAATCTCACTATTACCATGAACCACAATGGGTCGACTACTAAGCGTATGGGGAAACATAGGCACTAAACATAACGCATCAAGCGAAGGATGCATGATAGGCCCCCCACCAGATAATGCATAAGCTGTGGAACCCGTAGGGGTTGTGACAATTAACCCATCAGATCTCAAAGAATAAACAAATTGCCCTTCAATGTATAACTCAAACTCAATCATCTGTACCGCTTCACTAGGATGCAGCACCATATCATTTAAGGCAGAACCTTCAGCGATTAATTGATCATCACGACGCACTTGGCACAACAGTAAAAAACGCGTCTCTATTTTATAATGGCCGTTAAAAATTTCGTTTAACTGAAACGCCATTTGTTGGGGCATAATATCGGTTAAAAAACCTAACTGACCACGGTTAATACCAACAACAGGAATGCCATATTTAGCAAGCATTCTTCCCGCCCCTAATAAACTGCCATCCCCACCAATAACAATTACTAAATCACATACTTCACCTAACGTTTGAATGCGCGCTTCTTGAAGTTGCTTATGATTTATTTTTTCAGCAAGAGATGACTCTAAAATGATATTTAATGCTTTCTCTTGTAAAAAAGACACTAAAATCTCAACAAGATTCATCACTCTCTCATCTTCAGCACGGCCAATTAGACCAATATTTCTAAAAGCAGATTCCATATCATTATCTTGTTACAAGTCAGTAGGTTTATCATTAGAAATGTTTTTTAAAGTCTCTTCATGAAAATAATCTAAAGATACCCCTTTTTCCAGAAACCAGCCCAAAATATCTCCTCTATTTTTTATGCTTGCCGCATACAAGAGGCTGCCATGTCTTGGATGAGCAGTTAATAGCTGACTTAACTCAAAACCATGATTAAATAAGAGATCTAACAACGCAACACTCTCAATAAAAACAGGATGACATTTCTTTTTCTTGTTATGCGTAAAAACATTAGCTGCTGTCAACTGAATATCTGTATCTAAAATAGCCGATAAAAGGGGTAATTCTTTTTGCTTAAAGGCTTCCTGGAAGTAAGATTGCGCCATCGTTTCCGCCAAAGGCGCAGGGGCATACTCAAAAGGTAATTTATGATGCTCATCAACGCGGCAAAGTTGATTCAATGTAAAACCCCGCTCTAAAAAAGATGCGAACATAAAACAAAACAAGTCTTTCGTTTTCTCTATATTTTTTCTAAATAAAGGCGGATCATCCTGTGTAATACTTTTCGCCAAAGAATGGAATAAAAATTCATCATGCTTTATAAAATCAGATAAAGGCGCATTATTCTTTACAAAAAAAACAATACGATTTTGTCTTTTTATTTTTAACGCTTCACCAAAAAAATGAGAAAAATAATCTTTAAACTCAGTTTTATTTAAATAAAACTTACACTTATCTTCAATAAAATTTAATTTTTCGCAAAGAAATGCATGCTTTTCAAATAATTTTTCATGCCTATTCTTCATCTTTTGTTCAATAAGCGCAATAAAATCATCCAGTGATTTAATCGTCGCTTTATCAACCATCTTCACCATTAATCTTAAAAATAAAAGAGGGCTCTTATTAGAAAAATCTTCTGACAAGAGATATAAAATATCAATCGATTTTTTAATCTGTGAAAGATCATCAGAATTAAACCCGCGCAAAACAGTCTCGTCATTTTCCTCATCAAACAGTTGATCAAAAGTAATTAACTGTGAATTTTCCACCTCTTTAAAATTAAAGAATTCCTCAAATAAAGTAGAGTGAATGAGATTAGCAATCTCACCCTCATTAAGATCAATATCACCTTGCTCATCTATCTTAATAAAAGGCTCGCTGACCAAATTAAAATCATGCTTATAAGTTTTTATTAAGGCCGTAAAAGCATTCTCTTTTATTGCCTCGAAATACTCAGGAGACTCAAAGTTTCTTTTCTCAATCAACACCAAAAAATCACCGACAATCTCTTTAACTTTTTTCTTGGTGTTTTCGCTTTTTTCATGTAAATAACAATCAAAATATTGAATAATATCCAGCACAATACCTGCAGGCACGTCACAAATGGGCGTTTTAAAAAAGATATCTTTTGTCTTTATTGCCTCTTCTGGCACACCCAAAATATGACCCATCAAAGAAACAAGGTGCACCTGATAGTTTTCATCCACCAAACTATTTAAATCACAATCGATCAAGCTTTTATCAACATACTCATTAAAAGTTTGCAGCATGGATTGGCATATCCAATCCTCAGCAGGCCCGCCTTCTAAATAATTTAAACGCTCTATTGCACGTATTAAGCGCAAACGAGTACCTGGTACACAGTGCAACTCTTCTTTTTCAGGGGGAAATTCAGCAAGGCTATTTTTCACCTCATCCGGATAAGATACTTTTAGCCGATCAGCAAGACTTAAAAAACCACAACTATCGATAATAAGATTTCTTGTTTCCTGAAAATCAATATTTTCCTTTAAATAAATATAAAAATCCTGCCAGTTTTTTTGAGGCGGATGATCAGGCATCTCGCCTAAAAACTCAAGGGAAACAGCCTCAGCAAACTGATCAATCAAAAATGGACTGAGTTCTTTATTCATCCAAAAAGTATGATTTAACGGATGAGAAAGCCCAAAGCGGCCAATAGGCTCACGAGTTGTTAAACTTTTTTCCTTGGCATTAATTACCTGCTGAATAATAATTGCTTTGTCATCCAGCTCATGAATTAAAGAAATAAAACAAGCACTAGCAGGCTCTCTCATGTCGCGTAAAGCGTTAACTTGAATGGGCGAAGATAAAAGATCAACTGAAGAAGAGGATTCGGCTCTGTGCGCCTCAAGACTTTGAAGTGAAGTATGAGAGTCACTAGCGTCACTACGTGCAATATTATGTGGTAAAAAAGGATTCATAATATGCTTCCATCGCCAAGATATTAATTAATTTATTTTTTAGTTAAAAGCGAGACGATTTTTTCAATAACATCAAGCGCCAGCGATGCACTAATTGAGACACACCAAATACGGTTTTCATACCCCTCTGACGGCTTAAAAATCAGCGAACACTTTACCTCGTCTTTCTGTGTCATCACTAATATTTCCTCTGGCTGAAAAAAAGAAAAATCACTTAACTGATAGTTATGATGATCAGGAAAAGAATGGATCAAACAATTTAAACCATGCCTCTTTAATAGCTCAAAAAACTTTTCAGGATACCCAATACCTGCTATCGCATGAACACGTTTGCCTACTACTTTTTTTGTAAACTCATTAAAAGAATAAGACAACATCGGATTCAACACAGAATAAACACGATCAATCGCTACCGAAGAAGCACCCTGACTGAGAACAATGTCCACTGTTTTCAGGCGCAAAATCGGTTCACGTAAAGGACCCTCCGGCAAACACAAGCCATTACCTAAGCCGCGCACTTCATCCATCACAACAACTTCAACTTGTCTTTTCAAGCCGTAATGCTGTAACCCATCATCACTCACAATCACATCACAATCTGGAAAAATTGCTTTTATTTTAAGTGCGGCTTTTTTTCGATCAGGACAAACAACAACAGGACACATCGCACGCATAAAAATTAATTTAGGTTCATCACCGACATCACCTGCAATAGAATCAATATTGACCACACGTGGTAAGTCACCCTTTTTCCACTTGGCGCCATAACCACGGCTCACAACAGCAGGCTTAAAACCTCGCCCCCGCAAAGCCTCAACCAGCGCAATCACGACAGGTGTTTTTCCTGTGCCACCCAAAGTAAGGTTACCAATAACAACGACCGGAATACCCAAATCCGGATCAATTTGCCTTAATGTTTTTTTCGCTCTTAAGTAGCGATAAGACACAACCTGCTGATACAAAATTCTTAACGGCGCTAGTAATCGACGACGATACCCCGGCTCATAAATATCTTTTAAATGTCTTTGAAACCAATCCATTTAACCAATCCATTTAACCAATCAATTTAATAAGCTTGAGCGTGTAACTTGGCATAGGCACCCTGACAAGCAAGCAAAGCACGATGATCACCCTGCTCAATAATCTGACCCGCTTCGACAACAAAAATAACATCTGCTAATTCAACCGTAGAAAGACGATGGGCAATGATAAAAGTAGTACGCCCTTTCATTAAACGCTCTAAAGCCTGCTGAATCTGCTTTTCTGTTTCATTATCCAAAGCCGAAGTGGCTTCATCAAGAATTAAAATCGGCGCATTTTTTAAAATTGCCCGCGCAATTGCAATTCTTTGCCTTTGTCCACCGGAGAGCTGAACACCATCCTCGCCTATCACCGTTTCTAACCCCATCGGTAAAGTACTTACCCAGTCTTTTAAATTAGCCGCCGTGACGGCCTGATTAATATCGCTTTCTGAAGCATGCTGCAAAGCCCCATAAGCAATGTTATGACGGATGGTATCGTTAAAAAGAGACACTTTCTGGCTAACTATTGCAATCTGATTTCTAAGGGCGCTCAGCTGATAAGATTGGAGAGGATGATCATCAAGATAAATACAGCCTTGTGTTGCCAAATAAAAGCGCGGCAAAAGATTAACCAGCGTTGTTTTCCCACTGCCTGTACGGCCTACTAATGCTATTTTCTGACCAGGTAAAATCGTAAAACTAATCTGATCTAATACTTTTTTATCTGCTTCGGGATAGTGAAAACTAACAGAGTCAAAAACAATTTTTCCCGCTATTTTTTCGGGAATAAACACACCCTCTTCATTTTCAATGGGCAAATCCATCACTTCAAAAACAGAGTTCGCCCCAGCAATACCTCGCTGTAATAAGCTATTGACTTGCGTAAGCTGACGAATAGGTTTTGTGAGTAAGCCTGCGGCGGTAATGAAAGCTAAAAACTCACCGGCATTAGTATTACCAAAAACATGCGGTTCAAGCGCAAACCAAATCACCCCTGCCATCGCAAAAGCGACCAATAATTGAACTAAAGGCGTATTAATTGATTGAGCAATCACCAACTTTAAACCTTGCTGAATATTTTTCTCGCTTGATTGCGCAAAACGTTGTTGCTCATACAATTCACCACCATAAGATTTTACTAAAGCATAAGCAGAAATACTCTCAGACGCAGCATGCGTTACATCACCCATACTGTCTTGTATATTGCGACTAATGCGATATAACTTTTTTGTCGCATAATGCACAACAGCCGCAATCACTGGCGCAATAAAAACAAACAGAAGTGATAACTTCCAGTTGCTATAAAGCAAGTAAACCAACAAGCCCAAAACGGTAAAACCTTCCTGAACAATCGTTTTAAAAGCATCGGTTGTTGCCCCTGCAACTTGCTCAATATTAAAGGTAATACGCGAGAGTAAATGACCGGAATTATGACGCTGGTAATAACCTAACTCTAATTTCAGCATATGTTTAAATAAATCAATACGCAAAGCATGCACAACATGCCTTGCAACAAGTGAAATACCATAATTACCTAAAAAAGAACCGAGCCCTCTGACAACAAAAATAGCAATGACGGCAAGCGCAATCCAATTTCTCGCTGAGCTATTTTTATTCTCGATCGCTTTAACAATATATTCAATTAATTCCGCCCACACCCACTGCGTTTGGGCATAGACCAAAAAACCGACAATGCCCAGGATAAAACTACCGATGTAAGGACGCGTGTAGCGTAACAGGCGTTTATAAGTTTGCCAGCCAGAAAGAGTGGGCACCGCCACAACGTCAGAGTTTTTCATTATTTTCCATTGATAAATTAAGCTGGCACAAAAAGCTTGAGACGAGTAGACGCAACAAACTTACTTGATCAGTTTTTTTGTGGATGCTTTGTTGTTAGATTCAAATTTACAAAGCCCATTTGGCCACAAGCGTCCATTGCCGTTACCACTGATTGATAAGGGGTATTGGCATCAGACGTAATAATAAGCGGTAACTTATTGTCGCCAGCGCTTGTTTTTGCTAGGGCGGATTTTAGAGTGTCAATTTGGCGATTGACAAGAGGTTGTCCGTTAACAGCATAGTCACCCTGCTGACTAATCGTTACTTCAATCATCTCAGGATATTCTTGGCTAACTTGCCCTGTCGCATCAGGCAAAGTTAAAGCAAGCTTAGTTTGCTTGGTAAAGTGTGTCGTTACAGCCAGAAAAATCAATAGAAAAAAAAGACAATCAATCAAGGGAACGACATTGATGGATACTTCTTCTTTCTGTCGCCTCCGTTTTCTCATATCGCACATCCTACTTTAATTTTTAATTTGTTCATTTAATCTGTTTTTTAATTTTTCAATTAATAGCTCAACGCAACTATTCTTTTTCATCATAAAGCGCATCAACTAGCTTAATGGTTTCTTGTTCCATAAAAACAGCAAGATCATCAACACGTCTTAACATAAATCGATAACAAAAAAGACTAGGAATTGCAATAAATAACCCCATCGCAGTGGTTACTAAGGCAATTGCAATGCCGCCTGCAAGCGCAGAACCATCACCTGTACCATTTACCATTAAAGTGGAAAACATTTCCATCATACCAATCACGCTGCCTAACAAGCCTAATAAAGGTGTGATCGTTGCAATCGAGCCCAAAGCATTTAAAAAACGCTCCATTTCATGAATTTCATGATCTAAAACATCATTAATACTCTCTTTCATCACAGCTCGACCATGCTTAGCATTAACTAAACCAGAAGCAATCACCCGCCCTAATGGAGAAGTGGCTTTAATCTGCTTAATTTTTTTTGCATCCATTTGATGGCTTTTAATCCATCCCCAGACCTGGCTTACTAAATGTTTAGGAATAACATTGCCACTTCTTAAAACCCATAATCTTTCCGCCACAATTGCCATTGCCACAATAGAACAAATTAACAGAGGCCACATAATAAAGCCTCCCATCAAAAACATGTCCCACAAACTAGTTTCCTTCACAACACGCCCCCTCTTCTTTTAGTACAAACCCTACTCACTTAATTCTATTGCCAAATGACTATACCCTTCGTACTTGAAACCACGGCATTGTTGGCAGCTCTCATTCACCCCAATCACATAGTTTGTCTATGCTCATGGGGTTCACTTGCTTGCCGCCTCACCGTGATTCCAATTACTTTGGGTATATTGCATAGATGAATTGTGCCATGAAGCAAAACCGCAAAATAGGCCAAATAGTAAGGCGTCGCGATGCAGAACAGTACAAATCGTATTATTTTCGAACAAGACACTTCTTAGCAACTTGGCTTACCGGTGCAAAATCATGAGGATTTCTCCATAACTTAGAAAAACCATATCCTTCCTGCTTTGGCATATATTTATAATTAGCCCCGCCCACAAAGTATGTTTTAAAATTTTGGTTTAACCAACTGTTAACGAGGTTAATGCGAACAGGTATATCCACCTCTTTCCTTGAAGTATGCTGGGTATAAATCACAAGCTGGGTATTAGAGGTACAATTTGATAATGCCTCTGCAGCTAAATTAGCATTATTCTGCGTTATTAATTCCCGCTCTACCGCACTTGCCGCCAAAGCAGAGAATGAAAGGCTACTAAGCGACAAAAAACCAAGCAAAGCCACCCATAAACCAGATTTTTTTTGATTAAAACGAGCATCCATACCCCTTATCCTCCCAGATAAATCAAACTGGGAAATTAGTATAGTTCTTGGTTTTAAGGTGTCTAGAAAAGGCTCTTTTTTATATTTTTAACACTAAAAATATTCCATTAATTTGGCTTTCTATTACCAAAGAAAAACAATACCTACAAAGATGCTTCAAAACAGAGCCATTAACGCCAACCTTAAAAATCATCAGCACCTATATTTATAGTAAGGCTTACTAAAAGCATTTATTTTTTCCCACGAGGTTAAAGTATGAGTCATAGCGAACACCATGATGACAACCCTAAAATTACCATCGCTTATTATCTAGGCTATAAATCAGGCTTTCGTGATGACGCAAGCCGCTATCCAGATAGTTTAGATTCTGAAATGATATCATCTTTTGAGTCTGGCTGGAGTGATGGCTTTGCCGGAAAACAAACATTAATCTCAAAAAGAGTGCTTCGACTTAAAGAAATGCCTTCCGCCGCCTCAGAACAAGCTGAGCCACTAACTTCTGCCTTAGTTAAAGGCTAAAAATTATGTGACTAATTTTGAACTGTAACCTAATCTTTAATTTAGATTATTGATTAAGTAGGGTAGATTGCTATGGCGTTAAAAAGCGCAGTTAGTTACACACAACATACTCAGTCTTTTGAAGCGGGTATTAAAGTATCAACAGATCTATTGCTAAAAATGGAAGATATTGCCCCCGATTTTATTTTTCTATTTATAACCGTAGGACATGACCTTAAAGAGGTCATTAAGGGCATTCGCGCTGTGATGCATAAGGTGCCTATTTGTGGCTGTAGTAGTGCAGGCAATATTAGTCAATACGCGGCATATGATACTTCACATTCTATTGTGCTCATGGGCATGAAGTCTGACACAATAAAATTTGAACCCTTTATCTTTGATGCCCCTGAAGCACATCATGTAGAAACCAGCAAAAAGATTGCGGATAAGATTAAATCATGCCATTTATCTTCAACAGAAAAACAGTTACTCATTCTCCTCTCTGATGGTTTTATGGGTGGCATAGATAAGCTAGTTAAACAGATTGATGTAGATCTTGGTTATCATATAGATATCGTCGGTGGTAGTGCAGGCAACGACTATCAGTCTGAAACAAGCTATCAGTTTTATAATGAGGAAATAGGTGTAAATAGCGTCGCAGGCGTTCTTCTTCATGGCGACTTTAATTATGAAGTAATGGTAACGCATGGCTCAAAACCAATGGGTTTATTTCGCACGGTGACAAAAGCGCAAGGCTATTTCATTTATGAAATTGATCATAAACCTGCTTTAGATTTAGTTGCTTCTATTGCGGATAAAAATCGAATGGATGATCTTAAACATACCTTCAATTTGCTTGAAATAGGCGAGAAATTTGAAGGACAGGGTTACTCAGCGGATATCTTAAATCGGGCTATTATTGGTTATGATCTAGAAAATGGCTCGATTCGCCTGCCCATTGAGATGAAAGAAAATAGCAAAATCAGAATCACCCGCCGTGATAAAAATCTCGTTCTTCAAAACACAAAAGCGATGGGCTTAGCGTTGGCAAAAAAAATGGCTAATCCACAACAAGCCAGCTACCTATTTTTTGAATGCACAGGAAGGGGTAGCCATTTATTTGGTGAGCCTCATCATGATGTAGATGCTTTGCTAGAAGCCATAGGGAAAGATAAAAATGTGAGTGGTTTTTTTACCTTTGGAGAATTAGGACCCATTCAAAATAATAATATTTACCATAACTACAGCGCGGTGCTCGTGGGTATTGAATAAAAAAAGAAATCGTTATAACAGCATGGATAGTCAAAATCGTATCGAACAACTATTAGATGAACTGGCAGATTTAAAATCTGAGCGGGATTTTTTAGTTCAAGAAATTGAAAACTTATCTGAAAATACGCTTAGCCAAGAAGCAGAAGTGATTGAAATGCGTGTTGAGCTACAAAAAAGAATTCGTAGCTTGCGACTATTTCAATTATTGAGCCAGCGAATTATCTCGGCAAAAAATCAGCATGATGTATGTCAAGTCTGCGTACAATCTCTGGTTGAAATTGGTTTTGATAAAGCAATTATTTTTAAGATTGAACAAGATCAATATAAACCTGTTGCCTATCACGGTTACTGTGATAATTCAATTTTAGAAAAAGGAAAAAATCCTTTTTTTATTCGCTATTTTAATGAAAAAAATGGCGTACTGATCAACGCTAAAAATAGAAAAGACTACGAGGAAGAATACGAAAAAACTTTAGAAGCCAAGTTCTTTATTGCCGTTCCTTTTGCCCTAAGCACATTCAGTAAAGATGCTTATATTTTATTTGCAGGTAATCAAACAGAAGTGAGCGTAAAACGCGCACTGATTTCTGCTTTTGATCTAGAAATGCTGCAAACCGTGGCGAATCAGCTCGTTGTAGCGATTGAAAATAGCGGCTTTTATACTGAAATTGAAGCTTCTGAAAAAAGATTTAGATCCCTGTTTGAAAATGCAGTTGAAGGCATTTTTCAATGCAAACCAGATGGCACACTCCTGAGTGCCAATCCTGCCTTTTTACGCATGCTCGCTGTAGAAAATTTTGATTCGATTAGCGAATTTAGTTTTTGCTACTGCTTTACAGAAAAAACTAAATTTAATGAATTTCTTTCTCTTATTAAAAAAGAGAAAAAAATCGTTGGGTTTGATGCCGCAATAAGAAACAAGGAAAACAAAGAAATATGGATTTCAATTGCCGCACGTCTTACAGACGAAAGTGAAACAGAAGCACCTTGTATTGAAGGTTTTATAGAGGATATTTCAGAACGCGTCCTTGCTAAAAATCTACGCGAAGCAAAAATTGCGGCTGAATCAGCCAATGATGCGAAAAGTGAATTTCTTGCCAATATGAGCCATGAGATAAGAACACCACTCAATGGTATTATTGGCATGACTAATTTGCTCATGGATGCCGAATTAGAACCTGCTCAACAAGAATTTGCTGAAACAGTTATTCATTGCAGCGAGCTATTGCTCTTTATTATTAATGACATTCTTGATTTTTCAAAAATTGAAGCAGGAAAACTCGAGCTTGATATTCTTGATTTTAATTTAATTAGTCTAACAAAGGACATTACGGAAATACTCTCTTTTAAAGCAGAAGAAAAAAAATTAGAGCTGCAAATTGAAACGGAAGGCGATATTCCGTCCGTCTTAAAAGGCGATCCTGGAAGGTTACGGCAAGTGTTACTTAATCTTATTAATAATGCGATTAAGTTTACAGATAACGGCTCTGTTACCATTAGAATTAAACGTAAAAAAAACAGCGAAATACAGCCGCGTTTTTCTATTGAAGTAGAAGATACCGGCATTGGCATTGCCCCCGAAAATATCCACAGATTATTTAAAACTTTTTCTCAAGTTGACTCAACAACCACTAGAAAATATGGCGGTACCGGCTTAGGGCTTGCCATCTCACAAAAGCTCATCGAGCTAATGGGTGGTTTTATAGAGGTTTCCAGCAAAGAAGGCGCAGGTTCAAAATTCTGGATTGATATCCCATTAGAACTACCCACAGAGCACAAAAAGTTATCCATTAATAGCGACACATTAATAGTCTCGCCCATCATTTCTGTTATAGAACAAGAAACGACAAAGCATCAATCCGTGACCAGCCATGTTTTTAGTGCTGATATTTTACTTGCAGAAGATAATATTGTTAATCAAAAAGTTGCCGTTGCCATGCTTAGCAAAGCAGGTTTTAGCGTAGAAGTTGTATCCTCTGGCCTAGAGGCGCTTCAAGCACTGGCAACAAAATCATATCGTATGATCTTAATGGATCTACAAATGCCCCAAATGGATGGCTTAGAAGCAACTCGTGCTATTCGTACATCTGATCAAGCTTATAAAAACATTAATATTATCGCTATGACAGCTAATGCGATGAAAGGTGATCGGGAAATATGCCTAGAAGCAGGTATGAACGATTATCTTTGTAAACCCATTAACCGAGAAAAACTTATTGAAACGGTTACTTATTGGGTAAGTGATCACCCCTTGAAACTACATTGCCAAGCGTGATTTTTTCTTGCTATTTTTTCCAACTTGTATGACGCTATGCCTTGTTGCTAAGTAACCAGGATTGTTACCATGGAAAAGGCTGAAAAAATTAGGCTTTTATACCCAAAGT
>CAMAPQ010000051.1 GCA_945860125.1 Klebsiella pneumoniae | reverse complement strand
TGCTTTTGCAAGATTAAAACACTTCAGAGCGGTAGCTACTCGTTACGATAAGCTGAAAAGAAATTTTATCGGAACCATGGCTCTAGCTTGCGCTTTTATATGGTTACCGATGTGATGAGAATAATTTTGAAAGTTCAACAGGCCCTAATCTTTATTAAAAAAAGATTTTTTATATTATAGCAGGCCTATTTTTTTATACCCTCAACGACAACACCGTTTAATACCGCGTAATGAATGGTTGAAGATAAATCTTGCCCTAAAAGATAAGAGTTTTTGCCGGCAGAAATAAGGTTTTCTTCTTGGCATGTCCAACGTTTACAGTCTGAAAAAATGACAAAATTTGCAGGCGTTCCCACCTTTAAACCAAATGGTTCATGGAAAGTTGTCTTAAGTATCTGATAAGGATTTAACGTAATGGCGCGCATTAATTCATGTAGCGTTAAAATATTTTTATGTACTAGTTCCAGTGCAGCCGCCAAGAAATAATCAAGAGTTGAGATGCCAGAAACCGACTCAGAGAAAGGCATGCATTTTTCTTCTTTGCTAAGTGGTAAGTGGTCACTCACGATTGCATCAATAACGCCAGATTTAATTCCTTCTTGTAGTGCTTTACGATCCTCTGTACTGCGAATAGGGGGGTGAGTATGCAGGTTGGCATTAAAATCAATTAAGTCTTGATCGCTTAAAAGTAAATGGGTGAGTGGAACACTACACGTGATCGGCAACCCCATTTTTTTTGCTTGCTTAATCATTTCTACGGATCGTTTACATGTAATACGACTGATATGTGCGCGCACGCCTGCACGTTCAATTAAAAGTAAATCACGTGCTAAGGCAATTGTTTCTGCTGTATCTGGAATACCGTGCAGACCAAGACGTGTTGCTATTTCTCCTTCATGAATACAGCCACTAGAGAGCGTTTTTTCAATAGGATGCAAGAAAACAGTGAGATCATGTGTGCTCGCGTATTCAAGGCATTTTGCAAGGATATAATGATCATCAATAGCCGCAGAGCCATTGCTCATACCAACACATCCTGCTTTTTGTAGCGCATACATTTCAGTTGGTTTTTTACTTGGTTGAAAGTGGAATAAATTACCAAGCGGTAATAACTCAGTAAGTCCTATTCTTTTACTAACCTCAATTAATAATCGTGCTTCAGCTGTAGAGCTAACTTTATTCGTTTCGCAAGGCAAAGTTACAACATGAGAAAAACCATTTAAGGCAGCAACGCGCAGTTCATGGCGTAATAAATCTGACTTAATAAGATGAAAGCCAAGATCAATTAAGCTAGGAGAAATAAAATGATCAGTTGCATCAATAATTTTCTTGGCAGGAGAGGAAATATTAGGAGAGACATCAATAATAATATCGTCTTGTATCGCAAGATCGACATTATTATCGATAATATTTTTATCTAAGTTGATCAGATTTGCATTTTTGATAAGCAAAGAAAGAGACATATTCAGCTCACAAATTGATTTGCTATTAATTAATTTTGAAATGGAATAGAGGGCACTGCATGTTCCGTATTGCGAGAAATAAGATGCCCCGTCATTGCCATAGATAACACTGCCATGCGAACAGCAATACCAAAATGTACTTGTTCTAAAATGACTGATTGATTTCCATCTGCAACATCACTCGCAATTTCAACGCCACGATTAATAGGGCCAGGATGCATAACAATTGCTGAAGGGGAGGCAATCATTAATTTTTTTGCGGTTAAACCGTATAATTCAAAATATTCTTTCTCACTTGGAATAAGTGCAGACTCCATTCTTTCTCGTTGTAGTCTTAACATAATAATGACATCTGCATCGCGGACTCCTTCTTCTAGATCATGAAAAACGATGACATTCATTTTTTCAATAGCAGGTGGAATCAGCGTTTTAGGGGCAATAACACGTACTTCTTTAGCGCCCAGAATATTCAGTGCATGAATTTGTGAGCGTGCAACGCGTGAGTGAAGAATATCGCCCACAATAGCAACTTTAAGTGATGAGAAATCACCTTTAAAATGACGAATGGTATACATGTCTAGCATTGCTTGTGTTGGGTGTGCATGTCGTCCATCACCACCATTAATAACGGAAACATTAGGCGTTACTTGTGTTGCAATAAAATGGCCTGCACCACTTGCTGCATGGCGAATAACAAACATATCTGCACCCATCGCTTCAAGATTTTGCAGCATATCAAGTAGCGACTCACCTTTCTTCGTCGATGATGTCGTGATATTAATATTTAAAACATCTGCTGATAATCGTAAGGCAGCTAGCTCAAAAGTCGTGCGCGTTCTTGTGCTAGATTCAAAGAATAAATTCATGATGGTTTTTCCGCGTAATAGCGGCACTTTTTTAATAGATTTTGGCTCCTTGCCAAGAAAAGAAGAAGCACGATCTAAGATTTCTGTGAGAAGTGATTGAGGTAATCCTTCAACAGATAAAAAATGTTTGAGTTGGCCTTGTGCATTTAGTTGGATATTCATAGGGCGTTACCTTGATACGTCAGAAGCGATTTCACGAACGGTTAGCGAAAAATGATCAGGCCCTGTCAGCTTTATTCTTTGATTGGGTAATAAATCAACTCGTATTCCCGTAATATCTGGGTGAATCGGTAGGTCTCTATGAGGAATATCAACTAGTGTACACAGCGTGACACTTTGTGGGCGACCATAATCAAAAATTTCATTCAGGCTCGCACGAATAGTACGCCCACTCATAATGACGTCATCAACTAGAATAATATGTGATTCATCCATGTCAAAAGGTAACGTTGAAGGTATCACTGAAGGATGCAGTCCTTTTTCTGAGAAGTCATCGCGATAATAAGCAATATTTAGTGTGCCAAAAGGAATGGATAGCTTCATATTGGCGCGTAGTTTTTCTGCAATCCAGACGCCGCCTGTATGAATACCAATCATGGCTATTTTTTCTTTAGGTTGTAAGAGTGCTATTTTTTGAGATAGGGCTTCGGTCATATTATGAATAATTTGATCAAGCGAAAACTGATTAATGGTTTGTGCGGTTGCCAGAAGAGTCATTGTCATTTACCGCCTATTTATAGCGCATTATTTAAAGATATTAAGAATGGGTGTTGAACCAGCTTTGTAAAATAAGAGCCGCCGATTCATCATCAAAGGCACGATCTGATTTTTTGTATTTTTGCTGTTTTTTACGATTGGGCTGCTGATCAATTTTAAACTCCTTTCGATATTGCTTAACAGCAAAGCTGGATAACTTTTCATCCATAAAAAAGTGTTGCTTACTAAACAAGGTAGTGAGTTTATCAGCAAAAATTCTTGCATAGCCACTCATTTCAGATTCTGAATCATCCTGATTTAAAGGTAGCCCCACAATAAAGAAAGAAGGTGTCCATTCCTCTATCAGCGTTTGGACTTCTTTCCAATTTGGTTCACCTTGTTCTGCTTTTAAAATGCACAGGGGTCTTGCTGTTTTAGTTAGCGTTTGACCAACAGCAACACCAATTTTATGTGTGCCGAAATCGAAGGAAAGTAAGGTCTGGATTTTTTCATTCATTAGGCATGTCCTGCCATGCTAGGCATCATTTTAATATCTACACCCACTGATTTTGCTGCGGCTTGCCATTGATTTCCGCAAGGCGTGTGAAATAACAGTGAAGGATTAGCGGGCGCACTGAGCCAAGCATTTTCTAATATTTCCTTTTCCAGTTGTCCTGCGCTCCAGCCCGCATAGCCTAGAATAATTAAAAAATGTTTGGGGCCTCTATTTTCACCAATTGCCATGAGAATATCTTTTGATGTCGTAATATAAATACCTTCACTGATTTGTAAGCTCGAAGAAAAATAACCAGCTTCATGGTGGAGAATAAAACCTTTATCCCTTTGCACAGGCCCGCCAACATAAACTGGATCTTGCAGTTGAGGAAAAGAGTCAAATGGAATATTGAGATGCATAAAAAAATCACGCACAGTAAAGGGCGCAGGGCGGTTACAAATTAAACCCATTGCACCTTCATGAGTATGCTCAAAGATATAAGTAATGCTTTGAAAAAAACAGCTATCTTCAATGCTTGGCATTGCAATAAGACATTGATTATGCAGATTTAAAAGAGAAGGTAATATCATTATTTTGCGTATTTGCGTAGTGGTTATGATAGGTTTAACTGGAGGGCCGCTAATTCTATTTTCAGCTGTATCCTAAGATATTACACGATACATTCACAATGTATCAATGTTCTGTTTTCTTGTGAGAATTAACTCTGCCAAAATACTAATCGCAATTTCTGAAGGCCATTTTGATGGTATGGCAATACCAATGGGTGATTTAACTCTTTGTAGTTTTTCTTTGCTTATGCCAACAGAGGTGAGTCGTTCAATTCTTTTTTCTGCTGTTCTTATTGATCCTAATGCGCCGATATAAAAAGCATCTGTTTCTATTGCTTCAATTAAGGCAAGATCATCAAGTTTAGCGTCATGTGAAAGTACAATAATTGCGTTCTGTTTAGTGCCAAATTTTAATTGAATCCATTCGTCAGGCGGTGTAGCAAGCCATGTTACATTATCCAAAAAAGAAGCAGGTTTTTCAGTGCGAGGCTCGCAGATAAAAACATTAAATCTTAGAGATGTTGCCCAATGAGCAACATAATAGGCAACTTTATTCCATCCAATAATAAGTAGCGTGTGTTGAATAGATAATTCATGAGATAAAATAATACCTTCTTTTATCTTTTGAAAAGAGATGATTTTTTTTTCTTCTGGTATTGTTGTACTTATTTTTGATGGAAATAAGGCATGACTCTCATCGTTATAAATTTTATTTTCTTCATCATAAAAATTGGACAGTGCTAACTTTTGCTGTGAATGAGGAAATAGAATTTTTTTTGTTGCCGCCTCTCCATTTTTTAAATGTGCAATTAATCTTTCGTAGTAACTTACTATGTTACAGTTAAAATGGTTTATTTTTTCAATGAGCAAAAGCAAACTGCCGCCGCAAGGCAGTAGGGGGTAGGTATCATATTCATCGATTAAATCATTCAGTTTAAGTAAGGGGATTTCATTCTGATACCGGTAAAATGATAAGTCATCATCTTGACTGCCTGGTTGTCTCAAGTGATGCACTAATAGAAACGTAGGTGTGTTTTGAAAACAGTTTTTTTTTATGAGATTAATCAGTAGTTCTTCAAGGCATCCACTGCTTAAGCTGCCTATTTGTTTATTGAGCGCCGTCCAAAACCACAAAGCACCTTTGGGTTGAGGTGATGAGCGCGCATAGTCACATAAGGTAATGAGATAGCCTGATTGGTTCTTTTTAAGATACTGAAGCATTTCATCAAAAAAAAACTGATATTCCATTCAGATAATATTCCACAATATGTCAGGCTGTCTCGGCGCTTTTACCTTTTTGTAGGTGCTTTGCAGCATCTTTCATTTTATCTCGCACGCCATCTTCCCAGCCTGCCTCCCAGCTTGCAATTAGCTCTGATGATGAATAGCTTGGTGCATGCTTGACCTTTCCTTTCAGTGCTGATTGATACCCTTGATCATACGATAATTCTAGTTGGCTAATCCAATCAACTTTTTTATCTGGTTGAGAGGGGGGGGGCTCTATCGCAATCAGTTTATTTTGAAGTGTTGGTACTTCTTTTATATTATTTGGCAGGGGTGCTATTTCGTTTGTGGTTTTAGATTCAGCTGGTGCGCTAAAACCAAATATAAGTCTTTTTATGTCTTCAAAAATCATACAAGTAACAGGCACTAAGATCAGGCTAATAAATGTGGCAAATAAATCACCAAATGCAATTGAAACAGCGGTAGGTACTAAAAATTGCGCTTGCACAGATTTTTCAAGAATCAGTGTTGAAACGCCGCCTACCGTGGTAATAGCGATGAGAAATATGGCGATAAAACGTTCTATGCCCGCATCCACTATTGCTGTTTCTATTTTTTCACCTTCATCAATTTTTCGATTAATACAGTCAAGCAATACGATATTATCGTTCACCACAATACCGCTTACTGCCACAATACCAATAACGCTCCAAAGTGTTACATCAAGCCCAAATAAGAAATGGCCAAATAGCGCGCCAACCATACCAAAAGGTACCGCATATAAGATAACCATAGGTTTAACATAAGATTTAAGTCCAGCTGCCATTAAAAAATACATTGCGGCTAAGGCGATGGTAAAGGAGCGTGCCATATATTCTTTAAATTGTTCTTTTTGTTTTTGAGCGCCGGTAAATTCCCATTTAAGACCTGGATATTTTTGCTCAAATTGATCTAGCACTTGTTCTTTAACTTCCCTCAATATTTGCGCAGAAGCCGTATCTGCTTCATCAACAAAAGCTGAGATATTAACCGTTCTTTTCCCATTATTTCGTACTATTTCAATAGGCGCCATAATGTACTCAAGATCTGCGAGTGCGCTTAAGGGGGCAACACCACCTGTTGGCAATAATAGGTGCATGTTTTCTAAAAACCATAGATTTTTTCTTTCTTTTTCAGGGTAACGTAGTACCACTTTGATTTCTTCTTGGCCACGTTGAACGCTCTGTAGTTCTGTTCCGTGAAAAGCGTATCTCACCTGCATTGCAATATCGCTTGCTTTTAAACCAATATCGTGTGCTAAAGGTTTAAGTTTAATATTCACTTCTTGCTTGGTTTCAGTAAGTGAGTCATAAGATCCGTAGGTGCCAGAATAGGTAGATAATTTGGCTCTAAGCTCGCCAACGGCTAGTCGTAGTTGATTGAGGTCAGCAGAAGTTAATTGCAGATCAATTGCAGGCCCTGGTTTATTAAGTGTTGCCTCAAATGAAAGGCGGGTTGCGTTAGGAATCTTGCCGACCAGTTCGCGCCAGCGTTTAGAAATATCCTTGCCTGAAATTGTTCTATTTTCATTCGGTGTCATTTCAATGATAACAGCGCCGGTATGAGATCCTGTAACAGACATTGCATCATTACCAAATACGGCAACAATGTGTTTTATTTGCGGCTCACCTGTATTTTTTTCGAGCTCTTCTTTTAGTTCAATAGCGCCTTTTTCAAGTTGTTTTACCGCTTCTGTTGTTTCTTCAATCTGCGTGCCGACAGGTAGGCGAATTTGGGCATAGACAATATCAGCTTCAATTTCAGACATGAAAATTACTTTTAGCCAGCCAGCTGAAAGCATTGCTAGCATTAGAATAAAGCAGGCAAGGAAAATGCCTGTCACCATATAACGCCATTTGATACATGCAATAATAAAAGGACGGTATTGATTCATTAAAAATGACTGAACAAGTACATCCCATTTATCAAACCATTTGTCCCAAAACCTAGGTTTTGCCAATGCTTTATCTGTTTTGGAAGAAAGATGCGCAGGCAATATAAAGAATGATTCAATAAGTGAAAAAATAAGTACAGAAAGCACAACAATAGGGATGTCGCGCATTAAGCTGCCTTCAACGCCTGGAATAAAAAGAATGGGGATAAACATCACAGCCGTTGCAAGAATAGAGTATAAAACAGGCGCAGCAACTTCTTGAGCGCCTTCGATTGCCCCTAGAATGCTTGATTTTGTCTTTTGATGAGTATGAATATTTTCACTGATAACAATAGCGTGATCGACCATAATGCCGGACATAATGACAAAAGCGAAAAGCGAGACCATATTAATTGAACCGCCAATCAGATGGAGGAACCAAAAAGAACCTAAATAAGCAACAGGAATACCTGCACAAACCCAGAATGAAAGTCGGAATCGTAAAAAAAGGACGAGAAGAACAAAGACGATTGCAAGGCCTGTGATTGCATCATAAACAAGTAAAGAGACTCGGCTCGTAAAGTGCCGTGCAATATCTTGCCATAGATCAATCTTGATACCTTCTGGCAGAGCAATATGTGGTTTTGCAATATAGTTATAGACTTCTTCGCTAATCTGCATAATGTCTTGTGAGCCAACTCGAAAGACGCTTAAATAAACTGCAGACTTACCATTAAACTCAGTTGTTGACCGACGCTCGCCAAATCCATCGACAATATGTGCAATATCTTTTAGTAAAATGCGCCCACCATTAGCAAATGTACGCACTTCGATTTCCTCAAAGTCCCCAGCATTGAGCGCCTGGTTTTTTGCTGTAATAGATGCTTTGCCGCGTCCGGTGTCGACCGCACCCACTGCAACATTCAGTGATTGTCTTTGTATAGCAGAAGCCACTTCAGAAAAGGGAATGCCATATCTTTCAAGGGCGAGCTCTGATAGCTCAATATTGATTTCATAAGGCCTAACATCTGCAAAATCAACCTGGCTTATACCTTTAATAGACAGTAAATCTTCTCTTACTTTCGTTGCCAGCGTTTTAAGTGATCGCTCATCTGCGTCACCATAAATGACGACATTAGCAACAAGGTCGCGATCAAGAGAAATAATATTAATAATGGGATCTTTGACACTTTCTGGAAAAGAAGAGATTGCCTCAAGCCTGACTTTGACTTGTTCTCTGACGTCATGCACATCAAAGCCGTGCCTCACATTGACACCAATTGCAGCATAGTTTTCCTTTGCAATAGCCTGTATAGACTCAACCCCTGGAATGCCAATGAGAGCAGGCTCTGCTTTTTTAAGAACTGATTCTTCAACCTCAGAAGGCGCAGCACCTGAGTAAGGGATAACAACTTGGATAAGATCTAGGTCAAAATTAGGGAGAAGTTCTTTTTTTGTGTCGCCAATGGCCATGACGCCTGCAATCATGAAGAGCAACATCAGAAGGTTAGCCGCAACATGGTTATGGGCAAACCAGGCTATTAATCTGTTCATGTAAACGGCTCCACTAAAACCTTAAATCTGTCGTTTGTTGTGATGATGCGGGACGTGTAAATGTGCTTTGTGCCTATTTTAAGGTCGTTGTTATTCGTACAATTCTATGAGACTATTTTTTATTGGATAAAAATACACGTGTTGCCATCCTAACACTGACCCTTTGAAAAGAGCAATTGTATTTCAAATAAGGTTTCTAAAGATTATTTTTAGTTATTTTTCGTCATACACACTACTTTATAGTTATTTAAAAAATAACCATTTTAGGCATGAGTATAGGCGTCAGTTTTTGTATATTCTGCTGCTGTTACCTGAAACCTTTGCATGCTTACAAAAGTAAGTATGAACTTTAACGATCTTCGAGACATAACATAATGATTCCATTGAATAAAAAGAAGCATAATTCTGATCGATTTGAGAAAAAGTGGACCGTTCCTGCGTCTGCAATTGCCGTTGATTTTTTAAGTCAGCAGCTGCTAGAAACCTCTAAATCAAAAATTAAAAAAGTGATGGAAATAGGCGGGGTTTGGTTAACCCGTAACGGGAAAATGTTACAGATTAGGAAGGCTCAAAAAGAACTAAAAGAAGGTGATATTTTGACGCTTTTTTATGATGAAAAACTACTGAATGAAAAGCCGTTAGCGCCTAAGCTGGTCGCTGATGAGAAGGTTTATAGTGTTTGGTTAAAGCCTTCCGGCATGCTTTCGCAAGGATCGCAGTATGGCGATCATCTCTCTTTGTTAAGAATTGTTGAAAAGCAGCTAAGTCGACCCTGCTTTTTAGTGCACAGGCTCGATAGAGAAGTAAAAGGGTTGATTTTAATTGCGCACACTTCTCAATGTGCAGGTGAATTAAGTGCTTTGTTTACAGAAAATAAAATTCAAAAGCGTTATAAAGCTGAAGTGCTTGGGATGATTGAGCCTTCAAATACAAAAATTAAAATTGATACCCCGTTAGATGGAAAAGAATCTACCACCCACTACTTGCCAATCAAAATAAATGAAGAGTGGAATTACACAGTTGTTCATGTATGGATTGAAACCGGCAGAAAGCATCAGATTAGAAAGCATCTTCAGTCAGTGGGACATCCAGTGATGGGAGATCCTTTATATGGGGTCGGCAATAAAAATAAAGCAGGATTGAAACTTGAAGCGGTAGAGTTAGCTTTTAATTATCCTGATGATATACCAAGGCATTACAGCTTGGATCGTAAAAAAAGCTAAATCCTAAAGATAAGGATATTTAAGGGATAAAATGACGATTACACGTAGGCAACTTTTAAAATCTGGTTTATCTGTTTCAATGTTATGGTTGGGGGTGGAAGCCTCTGGTTTATCAGGTTGCCATGTTTTTTATGGTAACGAAAAACCGCCAACCAATACGCTCGCATTTTTGGGTGTAATTGAACAAGACGCTCAGTTACAGCTATGTATTTTTTGCCCGAGACAAGAAATGGGGCAAGGTGCACAGACCCTTATTGCAATGCTTGTTGCGGAAGAGCTTGATATCCCACTTAATGATATAAAAGTGATTTTTGCCTCTAATCCAGATGAATTAGGTTATACAGAAACAGTAGGTAGTGAGAGTGCTCGCCAATTGTGGTTACCTTTAAGAACGATTGGCGCAACGGCAAGAGTCTTATTTTTACAAGCGGGCGCTAAAAAGCTCAATCTGCCCCTAGGTAATTGTTTTACTCAAAATGGATTTGTTGTGTCGAAGGAAGGCATGCGAGTTTCTTATGTTTCATTATGGTCAGAGGTGCAAAAACAAACTTTACCTCAAAGTGTTAGCTTAAAATCGCAAGCTGAATTCAAAATATTAGGATTTTCTCAGCCGCAAATAAAGCTTGATCAAATATTGGCTGGAACAGAACTTTTTAGCATTGATTTTATATGTGATGACATGCTTTATGCGATGATCGAGCGCGCGCCGCATCCCAACGCCATATTAAAAAATCAAAATATTCTTAAGGATTATGAAGGTCAAGATATCCACTCAGTTTATTTTGAAAAATTTTCATCCTATGATCCGATATTAAGAGATGGTGTTGTCATTGTTGCGGATAATACTTGGGCGGCGCTTAAGCTTAGAAAAAAAATGAGGCTTGAGTGGCAGGTAGAAGATTTTTATTTTAAAAATAATGAAGAACAATTTTCAAAAATGGCTTCTTCTATTAAAGAGGCGGTATTACTGCATGAAGAGGGGGCGTTACCTGACACTGTAGCAGAAAAAACCGAAATAAAACGTCAATATCTTTTCCCTTATCTTCCTCATCTTTCTATGGAAACACCTAACTGTGTGGTGAAAATTGAAAATGAGAGATGCAAGATATGGGTTGGTACACAAAGGCCAAAAAAATTACGTGAAAAAGTTGCTGAATTTTTACAGTCTGCGCCTTCTAATGTTGTCATTCATCCGTTGAGAATGGGAGGAGGATTTGGCCGAAAAGCACAAGTTGATTATGTTTTAGAGGGCGTATTAATTGCTAAAAAAATAAAAAGACCGGTGAAGTTAATATGGACACGTGAAGACGATATCCAGTTTGATTTTTTTAGGCCTGCTAATTTACAAGCGTTACGTGTTACGTTACAAGAAGATAACGCTTTATTATCTTGGGAACATATTTGTATTTTGCCAAAAGGTAATCAAAATAAGCAAAAGGAAATTGCGTTCATTGATCCTGCTTTACAAGATATGAAGGATGGCGCAATGAATGTTCCGTTACATGCGCAGCATTATCGTTTTTTAGCAAAGGGTGTGGCTTCTGACGTAAGAACAGGTATATGGCGCTCAGTAAATCATTCTTTTTATGGGCATGCCCTTAATTGTTTTATCGATGAAATTGCCTTTTTTTCTCATCAACATCCACTTGAGTTTAGATTAGATCATCGGCGAAAAAAATCGATGAAGCAGCTATTTAAAACTGCTTTTAACGAAAATGAAGAGGATTTTACAAGAAGTATTTCGGTAATAAAAAAACTAAAGGAAAAAACACGGCTTGTTGAAAAAGAAATTCAAGATCAACAACAGCCTTTTAAAAAAGGCATTGGTTTTGCGGTGCATCATTGCTTTGGTTGTGATGTAGCCATGGCAATAACCATTTGTGTCACAGATAAAAAAATAACATTAGATCAAGTTTATGTTGTTATTGATGCAGGTTTTATTATTAATCCAGACAATGCGCAAGCACAGGTTGAAGGCGCTATTTATTTTGCATTGAGTGCGGCTTTATTCTCAGAAATAATGATTGAGAATGGTAGGGTGTTAAATCGTAACTTTCACGACACACCCATTTTGCGTCTTCATCAAGCACCCAAAATTCAGGTTGAATGGTTAGGTTTGGAACGTGCGCCTCAAGGTTTGGGTGAGGCATGTGTGCCGGTTGTTTCGCCTGCGCTATGTAACGCTATTTTTAGTGCGCTCGGGACAAGAATCTATCAGTTACCGTTAAGTCGCTATTTTGATTTTTAGGGCTTACGAGTCCTATTTAACTCCCAAACTGAGCCTCAATCCTAAAATGGAAGGCAGAAGTAGGGTTTCTATCCCGTTCCTCAGGCCATGTTATCTCTGGTTCAAACTCTAAAAAAAGCCAGTCACTGTAGGCTCTTTTTCTATAACGTATGCCAAACCCTGTATTTTCAGTAAAGTAGCTAGGGTGAGTATGGCTTAGCGAGTAAAGGCTAAAAGAAACAATACGGAAGTCGTCAATGGGGATGTAGTAAGTGAGCTGGTTGAATAAATCAATGCCCAGGCTATTTTCTGAAAATGTCGCGCTATAGGAGAAACGAATCAGATTTGTTATTTGCGTTAGTCGTTCGATAACAACTTCTGATGTTTCACCGTAACCCTCCTCATCTTTCCAAAAAATAGATTGATATAAATTAAGCGTACTTTTTTCATTAAGCATATAAGCAAAATCCAGGGTGTCTCTTACAAAAGGACGTAAGCCATGTTTATAACGAAGACCAATGTCAAATTTATTGGTTCTTCCCTTTTTTTTGTGGGATGTCCATTGGATTTTTGTGCTGACATTTTCAACCTTTTTTTCATTGATATTAATGGGTGTTATTTTATTTGAAGAGTCTTGTGTTGAAAGTTGGCTATCTTCTTCGTCATCGGAAATAACGAGATTTAATTTTTTTTTCATGTTAGGCAGATGTATTTTTGCTTTTATTTTTGGATTAAATTCGAGGGCAACTTTTTCTTTATCAATCAAAGAAAAAGTATTACGTACACGCCAAAATGAAGAAGGATAATTATCATGATAAGACAGGTTGCCGAAGAAACGATCTATTCTCACGGCCTGATTACAGACACCGGTTGATAGCGCATTGTGCGCTTTATCAAGCCAAGGAACACGATCATAGCCCATAAATTCACAGTGGTTCTTCATGCTGGATTTTTTAGGTGCTGTGTTCGTTATATCATCACTTTCCTTTTTAAACTCTCGTGTATTTTTGGCGTTAGGTATGCTGTTAGCTCTAGGTATGCTGTTGGAAGGGGTTATCATTGTTTTATTATTATTCTCAGGCACAATTTCAGATATCGTCTGTGCATTGATTTTGGTAGATAGCCCTATCATGCATACATAAGAGAAAAATAATATTGCAAGCTTATGGATGTTAGGAAGTTTTATTGTTTTCATTCGTTACTCCTTTCAAAAGCGTCATAATTTTATTGCAAGTCTTGGGTTGAATTCTGTTCACAGTATAGATGAGGATGGCTAGCCTTCTATATTAAAACCTTAAATCTATCGTTAAAAAGCTTATTTGAACCTCCCTTGAAAAAGAAGAAGTTTGCCCCCATAAAGCATGCACTTAATTCTTCTTTTTGTATCTATACCCTTCGTTATTGAAAACACGGCATTGTTGGCAGCGCTCATTCACCCCAATCACATAGTTTATCTATGCTCATGGGGTTCACGCTCTTGCCGCCTCACCGTGATTCCAATTACTTTGGTATAGCAAGGGGAGAGGCGTCATTAAGTTAATGTCGCAGGTTTGGTTTTAGGCTATTTTTTAATATTTATCGGAGAATTTAAATGACATCAGCCGTTATGAAAGAGACATTAGGTTTTCAAACCGAGGTCAAGCAGCTATTAAAGATTATGATTCATTCACTTTATAGCAATAAAGAAATTTTCCTTCGTGAACTTATTTCAAATGCGAGCGACGCTGCGGATAAACTACGTTTTGAGAGCTTAAAAGATCAAACGCTCCTAAGTGAGTCGCCGGATCTTTTTTTACAAGTGGAGTTTGATAAGGAAAAAAAGACCATTAGCATTATGGATAATGGGATTGGTATGTCACGCCAAGAAGTGATTGATCATTTAGGGACGATTGCAAAATCAGGCACTGCTCAGTTTTTAAATGCACTATCTGGCGATGAAAAACAAGACACACAGTTAATCGGCCAGTTTGGCGTAGGTTTTTATTCCGCTTTTGTTGTGGCAAAAAAAGTAGAAGTTTTTTCAAGAAGAGCAGGCTTAAAACCTGAAGAAGGCGTGCATTGGGAGTCAGCTGGTGAAGGTGATTTTTCGGTTGAGAATATCGTGAAGCCTGATCGTGGCACAATGATTGTTCTTCATTTGAGAGAAGGCGAAGAAGAGTTTGCGGATGGTTGGAAATTACGTAGCATTATTCAAAAATATTCTGATCATATTTCCTTACCTATTTATATGTTTGAAGATAAAACTGATGCAGAAGAAATGAGCGCAGAAGAAATGAGCGCAGAAGCATTAGGCGAAGGCGAAGAAGCTCTTCTTAAGGAAGAGAGTAAAGAGAGTGAAGAGAATAAAGAAGCGCAAAAAGAACTAGCCGCCCCTAAAAGAGAAGTGATTAATAAAGCAACTGCACTGTGGGTTCGCTCAAAGTCTGAAATTTCAGATGAGGAATATAAAGAGTTCTATAAGCATGTTTCTCATGATTGGGAAGAACCTTTGGTGTGGGGCCATAACAAAGTAGAAGGTGCGCTGGAATATACAAGCCTATTGTTTATTCCAAAACGTGCGCCATTTGATTTATACAATCGTGAAGTACCGCGTGGTTTAAAACTGTATGTTCAACGTATCTTTATCATGGATCAAGCCGATCAATTTTTACCTTTATACTTGCGCTTTATAAAAGGGGTGGTTGATTCAAATAGCTTATCTTTGAATGTCTCTCGTGAAATTTTGCAAAATAATAAATCGATTGAATCGATGAAAGGTGCGTTGACCAAGCGCGTGCTGGATATGTTGCTTAAATTCTCAAAAGATGAGCCAGAAAAATATACAGATTTTTGGAAAAGTTTCGGCGCTGTTCTTAAAGAAGGTCCTGCTGAAGACCGAGCAAATAAGGAAAAAATTGCAGATCTTATGCGTTTTGTTTCAACCAGTACGGGTAATGCAAATCAGACTGTTTCCTTGCGTGACTATATCTCCCGTATGAAAGAAGGACAGGAGAAGATTTATTATCTCACCGCAGAAAATTATGCAACGGCATTAGGTAGCCCACATCTTGAGATTTTCAAGAAAAAGGGTATTGAAGTGTTATTGATGATTGACCGTATTGATGAGTGGATGCTTGGTTACCTAAGTGATTTTGATGGAAAACATCTTCAATCTATCTCTAAAGGCACGCTTGATTTAGGTAAGTTGGCGGATGAAGAAGAGAAGAAGGAGCAGGAAAAACTTGAGAGCGAACATAAGGATTTAACCAAGCGTTTTAAAGAGGCATTGGGCGATCAAGTGCAGGATGTGCGCATCACAACAAGACTAACAGACTCCCCTTGTTGCTTAGTGTTGGGCGCTTATGACATGGGGCTGCAAATGCGTGAAATTATGAAAGCGGCAGGCCAAGCTGTGCCAGCTTCTAAGCCTTCTTTAGAAATTAACTTGCAGCATCCTCTTATTGAGCGTTTGAAAGAAGAAGCGCAGGACGATCGTTTTCAATCTTTAGCAGCGATTCTATTTGATCAAGCTTCTCTTGCAGAAGGTGGTCAGCTTGATGATCCGGCTGCCTATGTGAAACGAATTAATACGTTATTACTTGATTGGTTAAAGTAATAACCATTTTCTGGCACTAATATGCTGTTATTGGGGTATGAATTGAAAGTTCATACCCCAAGTTAATACATAACCCCGCTTTTTTTACCTGTCCTCTGTTATCTCATACTGTCGCTCATTTTTAACTGATCTATGCTTTGAATATAGAAGTATTAGAACTGTTGGACACTATAAATGTATCGGCAAAATAGGTTTAGTATGATTGAGGTAATCATTGTTCTTGGTATTGCTGCTGCTATGACGACCATGGCGACCCAAGCTTCAGTCAACTTATCGCTAAGCAGCGCATCGTCACTGTTCGTGACAGTCTTTTAAATGCTATTCAGTATGCCAAAATTCAAGCTGTTTATCGTATGCAGCGGTTACCATTTGTCCTTCCTTAAACGGAAGTAGCTGCTCAAGCAGCACTTGGTCTCGAGGTTGGCTTGCTTATCTTGATGTGAATGCCCCGGGCTGGAGTAAAGATCACGCCCCTTAAAATAGCATCATATTTTAATTGCATTATCTGATCTGTTTTGTGATGCTATGCGTTACTAATTAACAGGTCAGGTTTTATATGCAAGATGCCGATAAAATTAAGCTTTTAGAAGAGAAAGTTGCTTTCCTAGAAAAGCTTGTCCAGCAGCTTGCACAAGAAAATACTGCTTTTAAAAAAGGAGAATGAATCCCTCAAAGAAAGACTGGGTTTAAATTCAACTAATTCTTTTTTACCCCCCTCTAAAGATTGGAAAAAAAATAAAAAAGTTGAAGCCTCTAAACCGCATAAACCTTCCGGTGGAAAATCAGGTCATGAAGGTCATTTTCGTAGCCTATTGGATGTTAGTGAGGTTGATCAAATTCAGTCGATGAAGCTTCCTGAAAGTTGCCAATGTGGCGGAGCTTTGTGGATTGAAGATGAACTGATTCGTCATCAAGTGTATGAATTACCCGTAATCAAATGTCATGTTACTGAGTATCAGTTTGAAAAAGGTTATTGTGCTTCTTGCGGTAAAAAGCATGTTGCAAAATTACCTGAAAATGTCGGTAAAGGAATAATGGGGCGGTAATCGTATTAAAGGGCTTATTTTGCATTCAGATAGAGTCAGTCAGTATTGTGCGCATGCTTACCGTAAACTGATAAATCAGTTTGGCTTGCGCTGTTCAATGTCTCGGCGAGGAAATTGTTATGACAATGCGCCGATGGAGAGTTTTTGGGGAAGCATGAAGAATGAATTAGTGCATCATAGGCATTATGAAACACGTTTAATGGCCAAAGCTTCCATTAGAGAATACATTGAGATTTTTTATAATCGTCAAAGGCTGCACTCGCGCCTTGGCAATATAGCGTCCCTGCTGTTTTTGCACAAAAATTCAGAAAACAACAGGCCTATGCTTGAAGTGGGCGTGTCTACTGTTGTCAGGACAGGTCAACCGATCTAACAATGTCCTAATTGACTGGATTGAAAACTCGCCTTGTACAGAATTAGCAAAAGCGGCTAAGACGAATCAGGGATAGCAGATATAGAACACCACGTGGCTGCGGCAAGCTCTTCGCGATATTTTTTTGGCGATCCATGTACTCGTCCTGCAAGCCATGCCCTGCAATAGTTCTCTGCCTGTCCAACGATAAGCGATGGCAGCAGTTCAGCGGGCAAGTTTTTAATCCCATTTTTGCTACCCAGCTCCGCCAACCATTTCAGAGTGTGGCGGTTGCGCGCTCGATTTCGACTTACAAGCTCTTCACCTTTTGGACCTTTGGCAACTGACGACCTGGCCTGAAATTGGAACCTTGCAAGTTCAGGCTCAACGGTGACCCAATCGACGTAACTGTAAACTAGGGCAGATACACCTTCTCTTGCATTCGTCGCTGCGGCTAGATATGTCTCAAGCAAGCTAGCTTGATCCTCCAAAGCGCAAAAGAACAGCGACGCGATTAATCCTTCTTTACTTCCGAAGTGGTGGTAGATGTTGCCAACACTCGTTTCGCATTGAGCTTTGATCATCTCAATGGTTGTTAACTCGAGTCCGTGCTCATTAAAGCATGTAAGGGCACCCATCAGGATGTCGCGCTTCAATTGCGCACGTCTGCCAGGATAGTTATGTTCAAGTACGTCGATCGTTGTCAAGTTGGCTACCGCAATGGAGGGTGATTAAATAAATGTTGATTAATAGGGCCGCTGCTACCGTACCAAAGGCTTCATCGATTATAGCTTGACACGGTACACTTTTTTATAGAATATTATTCTTTTAAAGAATAATATTCTGTTTTAACTAAAAAGGAAATATCATGAATCAAATTCTCGAAATGTTCAAAACTGCTGGCGCCGAGCAGTTCAGCAAAATGGTCTGCCAAATGGCACCGTACTTTGGCACGATCGAACCAAAACTAGTAGAGTTGCGTCCCGGCCAAGCTGAAGCTCACGTCGCATTTCGTCGAGAAATCACCAATCATCTGGGTACCGTCCATGCCATCGCACTGTGCAATGCAGCAGAGCTGGTAGCGGGCTTGATGACTGATGTCTCCATTCCTCAGGGTGCACGCTGGATTCCCAAGGGAATGACAGTCGAATATCTGGCAAAAGCCAAGACGAATATCCGCGCCATAGCTAACGGTAGTCAAGTTGACTGGGCAACTGCTGGCGACAAAGTGGTTCCAGTTGATGTGCTTGACACACAAGGGCAAAAGGTCTTTACGGCTCGCATTACGATGAATGTTAAGCTGTAGTGGTCTAATTGTGTAGCGCATTGACTCATCATTTTTGTTGCTAAGCTAAACAGCGTTGCCTCATGTAAATTGTTACCCCGTTTGTAAAAGATCACGCCCCATAATTTGACATCGCGCGTAGGCGCCCAAACTTGCGCGCAAACCAATCCCAGTTTGCTGTTAAATTTTAAGTGGGTTGTAGTGGGGCGTTGATGCTGATTGATTCATACAACCGACATTCCGCATAGTGGCAAAATTTTTTGTGAGTATTATCATTTTGTTTATTTTTTTGATCTATTTTTCATGATTCAGAACTTATTTTGATGGATTTATCAGCTCCGCTTTAAATGACAGAGTGTCATAGAGAATCTCCGTGATCAT
>CAMAPQ010000050.1 GCA_945860125.1 Klebsiella pneumoniae | reverse complement strand
TTTGACCGATTATATGCATCAATTAAAACAACATTGAACCACCCGCCTTGGCAATCCAAATTTAGTCCCGCAACAATTTAAAAACGGTGTGGCTGACCTATTAGTCAGCCTCGCGCCTCAATCTATCAGGGGTGATCACTTACCTTTTTTCTTTCGCTGCGTTGGTGAGGGTGCCGCATAATTTATTATGATGGTAAAGAGGTTCGCTACACCCATGGCAATTTAAGAGGCATGACCTTTTGTTCAGAATAGGCAACGCCGCATATCACCTAATACGTGTGTAAGAGCGGCTGTAAAACGAGCCGCTTCAGCGCCATCAATCACGCGGTGATCATAAGATAACGAAAGAGGAAGTATGAGCCGTGCTTCCCATTGATCAGGGGTTGCAAAAACGGGTTTCAGTTCGGCGCGTGATACACCTAAAATGGCGACTTCTGGCCAGTTAATAATCGGGGTAAACGCTGAGCCACCAATGCCACCCAAGGATGAAACTGTAAAAGTACCGCCTTGCATCTCATTGGGGGTGAGTTTTTTATTGCGTGCTTTTTCACTTAAGCGCTGTAATTCTTCTGCAATTTCAATGACTGATTTTTTATTGCTGTCTTTGATGACAGGTACAACTAAGCCGTTAGGCGTATCTACAGCAATGCCGACATGAATATATTTTTTAATGATCAGTTCGCTTTGGTCTTTAGAAAGAGAGGCATTAAATTTAGGGTATTTTTGAAGCACAAAACTGACGGCTTTTACTAAAAAAGAAAGGAAGGTAAGTTTAATGTTCTGCGTTTTAAGCGCTTCAGATTCTGATTTTCTAAATGCTTCAAGATTCGTAATATCAGCCGAATCAAACTGCGTAACGTGTGGAATCATTTGCCAATTGCGGGTTAGTCTTTCACCACTGATTTTTTGTATGGGAGTGAGCGGCTGCTTCTCAATATCGCCCCATTTACTAAAATCAATATCGGGCAATATAAAAACGCTATTTTCTTGTTCTTCTCTTTTGGGGGGGAGGTTATCTAGCTTTTGTTTTACATGAAGATGAACATCTTCTTTTAAGATGCGTGTTTTCGGCCCTGAGCCAATGACTTTATTTAAATCAACACCTAATTCATGTGCTAACTTACGAACGGCGGGGCCGGCATAAGCCAATACTTCAGAAGAACCTGCTTCTTTTAAAGGCGGGGGCGCCGCTAAAGGTGAGGGCGTTGTGCTTGCTTTTGTACTGGTCGTAGGTTCCGGGGCTGCTGTAGGTTTTGGGATTGTCGTAGGTTCTTGAGTGCGCGTCGCTTCTGGGGTTGCGGTGAGCGTCTTAGGTTGAGTGTTAGGTTGAGTGTTAGGCGCTGTAATCGTTTCATCTTCCAGCTCAAAAGCCTGGGCACCGGTGCTAACTTTGTCACCTTTTTTCAGATAAATAGTTTTAATTGTGCCGCTAAAAGGCGCATTGAGTTCAAGGGTTGCTTTATCTGATTCCATCACTAAAAGCACCTGATCTTTAGTGATGCGATCGCCTAATTTGACCGAAAGCTCAATAATGTCAACCGGTTTTTCCTGGCCTAAATCGGGTATGTTAACTGCGTGATTTGCCACAAGTACGCTCCTTTTAGGCCCATTGAGGATCAATTTTTTCCGGGTTAATTTCAAAACGTTTAATTGCATCTTGCACTTTAGATCGTCCCACGAGCCCCTTATCTGCTAAGGCATTAAGTGCCGCAAGCACGATATAAAAGCGATCAACTTCAAAGTGATTACGAAGTTTTTCCCTTGAATCACTGCGGCCAAAGCCATCTGTTCCGAGTGCTGTAAAATGATTACGAACAAAGGGTCTTATCTGATCACTCACAATTTTCATGTAATCGCTCACAGCAATAACGGGGCTGTGCCGGCCTTTAAAGCACTCAGTAATATAAGGAACTTGTTTCGTTTCTTGAGGATGAAGCATATTCCATCTTTGTATTATTAAGCCCTCGCGCCTTAACTCGCTAAAACTCGTCACGCTCCAAATATCGGCCGCTACGCCATAAACATCGGCTAATAGCTCAGCTGCTGCAATCACTTCTCGGAAAATAGCACCGCTCCCGAGCAGTTGAATTTTTAAAGATGAGTCGAGTTCGCTTTCTTTAAAGAGCGTCATGCCTTTAATAATGCCAGGGATTTGTGCTTGTAACTCAGTAGGTGGCATAGGCGGGTGGGTGTAGTTTTCATTCATCGTTGTAATGTAGTAAAAAACATTATCATGCGCTTCAAACATTCTTTTCAGGCCGGTATGAATAATCACAGCCAATTCATGATTAAAACAAGGATCGTATGAGACACAGTTTGGAATGGTGCTTGCCAGTAAATGACTATGGCCATCTTGATGTTGCAAGCCTTCACCATTGAGTGTTGTGCGTCCGGAGGTTGCGCCAATTAAAAAGCCGCGTGCTTGCATGTCGCCTGCCGCCCAGATCAGATCACCTACGCGCTGAAAACCAAACATTGAATAGTAAATATAGAAGGGAATCATCGGCAATTTATTGCTGCTATAAGACGTTGCTGCTGCCATCCAAGCAGACATAGCGCCCGCTTCATTAATGCCCGCTTCTAAAATGCGCCCCTCTTTATCTTCGCGATAGAACATCGCTTGACCGGCATCTTCAGGCTCATAAAGTTGGCCAACACTTGAATAAATACCCAGCTGTTTAAACATGCCTTCCATGCCAAAAGTGCGTGCTTCATCAGGGACAATGGGCACAATGCGTTCACCTAAACCAGGTAATTTAATCAGTGCGTTAAGCATTCTGACAAACCCCATGGTTGTTGATAATTTGCGTTCTTGGCTGCCTTCAAAAAAAGGCGCAAACACGCTTAAATCAGGCAGATTTAAGGGGGCAATTTTGCTGTGTCTTTGTGGTACAAAACCGCCTAGTGCTTGTCTTTTTTCTTTCAAGTAACGCATTTCATTGCTTTTTTCGCTAGGGCGATAGTAGGGCACTTTTTCAAGTTCTTCATCGGTAAAAGGCATGTCAAAACGATCACGGAATTCTTTTAAGCTTGCAATATCCAGTTTTTTGATTTGATGCGTTTTATTTTGCGCTTCACTCAAACCCATACCATAACCTTTTACGGTTTTGGCAAGAATAACGGTTGGCTGCCCAGCATGGTGAACCGCTTGGTGATAAGCAGCATAAACCTTATAAGGATCATGACCCCCTCGGTTTAGATTATAAATATCCTGATCCGTTAAGCCTTCAACCATTTTGGCAAGTTCAGGATAGTGATTGAAAAAATGTGCGCGCGTATAAGCACCACCATGCATTTTGCAAGCTTGGTATTCGCCATCCACCATTTCTTCCATTCTTTTTCGTAAGACACCCTGTTCATCTTGCTCAATAAGGGGATCCCATAATCTGCCCCAGATCACTTTAATAACGTTCCAGCCTGCGCCCCGAAATACACTTTCGAGTTCTTGAATGATTTTGCCATTTCCTCTGACGGGCCCATCAAGGCGCTGTAGGTTACAGTTAATCACGAAAATTAAATTATCGAGTTTTTCTCGGCCAGCTAAAGAGATGGCACCCAAGGATTCAGGCTCATCCATTTCACCGTCACCCAAGAAAGTCCACACTTTACGTCCTTCACTTTGAATGAGTTTTCTATTTTCCAAATACTTCATAAAGTGAGCTTGATTAATGGCTTGTATCGCGGCGAGCCCCATTGATACAGTGGGAAACTGCCAGAAATCAGGCATAAGCCAAGGATGAGGATAAGACGACAGTCCTTTTTTTTGTGTTTCACGACGAAAGCCATCTAACTGTTCTTCTGACAAGCGTCCCTCTAAAAAAGCGCGCGCATAAATGCCAGGGGATGAATGACCTTGAAAGTAAATAAGATCGCCGCTAGATTGTTCAGTTGGCGCTTTAAAGAAATGATTAAAACCAATGTCATAAAGGGTTGCCGCTGAGGCAAAAGTAGAAATATGCCCACCTAACTCATCTTCATTATCATTAGCGCGCATCACCATCGCCAGCGCATTCCAGCGCACGAGAGAACGGATTCTTCTTTCAAGAAAAGCATCGCCTGGAAAAGGGGGCTCTTTGTGCGTGGGAATGGTATTAAGGTAAGGCGTATTGAGGTTAGATAAATTAACCCCCGCAGCGCGTGCGCGTTCTGAGAGTTTTTCTAAAATATATTGTGCGCGCTCTTTATCCGTATGTTTGAGCAAAGCATCTAGCGCTAAAAGCCATTCTTCAGTTTCGGTGGGGTTAATATCATCATAAAACCGATTTTGCTTCATAAGCCGTTCCTTTTAGCTTTTTATACCCTTCGTACTTGACTCTTCACACTTAAACACGCGGCATTGTTGGCAGCTCTCATTCACCCCAATCACATAGTTTGTCTATGCTCATGGGGTTCACTCGCTTGCTGCCTCACCGTGATTCCAATAACGAAGGGTATAGATCAAAATATTAGTCATTCCCTTTTCAGTCTTACTCGTCGAGTCAGAGGCACTTTAGCACCCTCGCTACTTGGTAACGAAGGGCAGGGCATTGCTACAGGATAAGTTACAGGGTAAGTTACATTATAACCTGAGTATAAATATACGTGAATTTTCTGTGCATTGCGTTTTCGCTGTAGAAGATTCTCACATAGATATACCCATCGTACTTGAAACCACGGCATTGTTGGCAGTGCGCATTCACCCCAATCACATAGTTTATCTATGCTCATGGGGTTCACTTGCTTGCCGCCTCACCCTGATTCCAATAACGAAGGGTATAGTTTTACTTTTACGAAAAAACCAACGCTGTTCGTCCTGAGCTTGTCGAAGGATAGGCGTTAAGAACCCTTCGACAGGCTCAGGGCAAACGGGGAAACTAAAAGTAAAACAGTGCAGAGAATCAACCTTCTTTTTGCTGGCTTAAACTTGAGCAAGTTCTCAAACTTGAGCAAGTAAGTACTCGAGTAACGCACGCTGAGCGTGAATTCTATTTTCTGCTTCATCCCATACGACTGAACGTTTATCTTCCAGCATATTCTCACTGATTTCTTCACCTCGATGAGCGGGTAAACAGTGCATGAAAAGAGCTTCTGGTTTAGCAAGATCCATTAAGGCTGGTGAGACTTGGTAAGCGCTAAAATCTTTTTTACGTAAGTCTTGTTCTGCTTCTTGCCCCATACTTGCCCAAACATCTGTTACGACAAGATCAGCTTCTTTTACCGCTTCTTCTGGATTTTTTGCAATTTCAATATGGTCACTAAATGCCTTAAGTCGTTCGATTTTTGGCATATAACCTTCAGGACAGGCAATGCGTAATGTAAAGCCAAATTGTTTTGCCGCATGAATGTAGGTGTTACACATATTATTGCCATCACCAATCCAGCTCACAATTTTATTGTGTATCGTCCCGCGATTTTCAACAAAAGTTTGAATGTCCGCTAATACTTGGCAGGGGTGATGTTCATCGGTTAATGCGTTAATAACAGGTACTTTTGAGTATTTAGCAAAAAGCTCAACATTTTTATGCTCAAAGGTGCGAATCATTAAAACAGAGACCATGCGTGAGAGTACGCGAGCGGTGTCTTCAATCGTTTCACCTCGGCCAAACTGCGTATCTCTTGGCGAAAGAAAAATAGCAGATCCACCACATTGTGCCATCGCAACCTCAAAAGAAACTCTCGTGCGGGTAGAAGATTTTTCAAAAATCATACCCAAGACGGCGCCTTCAAATATTTTTGGTAATCTTTTTTGATGATGATACTTTTTAAGCTCAATCGCACGATGAATGATATGTAGTAACGCCTCATGCGACAGATCAAGTAACGTTAAAAAATGCTGCATACAAGTTACTTCCTATAAACTTTTCACTTAAGAATAAATCAAGCTCTTGGGCTTTTTCGATCATCACCCACGTACACTTTGATCAGCTTAACCAGTGTTTCAACAAGCCAGTTTACTTCGCTCTCTTTAATAATAAGAGGTGGTAATAAGCGAATCACTTTTTCTGCTGTCACGTTAATTAATAGCCCTTTTGTTAAAGCAAACGCGACCAATTCTGCGCAAGGACGATCTAGTTCAATACCGATCATTAGCCCCTTTCCTCTAATATCCACAATATAATCAGCGCCAGCAAATTCATCGCTGAGTAATTTGCATAGCAGTACGCCGTTGTGGTGGGCGTTTTCTATAAGATTCTCATCGAAAAGAGTATTAATAACCGTTAAAGCAACAGTTGAAGCAAGCGGGTTACCACCAAAGGTCGTACCGTGCATGCCAGGCGAGAGAATTTGAGAAGCAATGCCTTTTGCGATGCATGCGCCTATTGGAAAGCCGTTACCTAAGCCTTTCGCTGTTGTGAGCACATCAGGTTGAGCATGTTCGTGCTGCCAAGCAAAGTATTTTCCCGTTCGACCATTACCAGTTTGTACTTCATCAAACATTAGTAGCCATTTATTCTGATCGCATATTTCGCGTAACTTAGTGAGATACCCAGCGTTGCCAATACGAACACCATTTTCGCCTTGGATAGGCTCAACTAAAATAGCCACAATATTTTTATCTTCATGAATTAGCTTTTCAATGGCAGCTATATCATTAAAAGGAACACGAATAAAGCCTTCAACCAAAGGCTCAAAACCTATTTGTGCTTTCTTATTCCCTGTAGCGCTCAAGGTTGCAAGTGTACGACCATGGAACGCACCTTCCATAACAATAATATGAGGAAGGGTGATTCCCTTATGATGTCCATAGGCGCGCGCAATTTTAATGGCGGCTTCATTGGCTTCTGCCCCTGAATTACAGAAAAAACAGCCATCCATACCGGTAATATTAAGCAGTTCTTTAGCCAGTGCTTCTTGTGAGGGGATATGATACAAGTTAGAGGTATGAATAAGTTTTGCTGCTTGTGTTTGAATATTCTGTGTAATTTTAGGATGGGCATGGCCTAAGTTTGTTACAGCAATGCCGCTCACTGCATCAAAATATTTTTTGTGATCTTGTGTATAAAGCCAGGCACCTTCTCCGTACTCAAAAGCCACAGGTAAACGCTGATATGTTTTCAGCAAACTATTTTGAATGGTAAAATGATCGGGCGTACTATCTGGTGTGCTTGTCGTTGGTATTACGTTTGGCATCAGTGTAGATAAGTCCTTATCCATGCTCATTGCTTATTCCTTGTTGTGAGAGAGGTGCTCTGTTTATAGGTGCTCTGTTTATAGGTGCTTTAAGAGAGGTGTAACGTAAAGCGTGCTAAGTTAAAGTAGATCAAAGTATATTTGATTAGCACTGAAAAATGGCTATCTTATGAGGATTTTTTTCAACTTGCAATTATTAGAGTGAAACGTTAGAGTCTACCGGCATTTTTAACTATGTCCTTCATTTTTTAGGTAACGTATATGGATACTCTATCAATTATTAAAGAGCAAATTTCAGGTAGTCCCATTATTCTTTATATGAAAGGAACGCCACAGTTTCCTCAGTGCGGATTTTCAGCAAGAACAGTCCAGGCTATTTCTGAAATAGGCAAGCCTTTTGCTTATGTAAATATTCTTGAGCATCCTGAAATTCGTGCAGAATTACCGAAGTATGCGAACTGGCCTACCTTTCCTCAGTTATGGGTAAAAGGAGAGCTCGTTGGCGGCTGTGATATCGTCACTGAGATGCATAGAAAAGGAGAGTTAGCCGCTCTATTGTCAGAATTAGAATGATTACCTTTGGTATAATACTGCTTGCCATTCGAATCACCGAGGAGGCGGCAAGCGAGAGAGCCCCATGAGCATAGATTAAACTATGTGATTGGGGTGAACGAGCGCAGCCAACAATGCTGTGGTTTGAATGGCAAGCAGTATAGAACCTATGTATAGGTTAGGTGTTTTGGATGCTAGGTAAAAAATGATGTCGCAAACGCAAAATGTTTATTTAACCATTACCATTGATACAGAGTGTGATCATGATCCTCAGTGGGTGCGTTCTAAGCCTTTAACGTTTGCTTCTATATGTCGTGGGTTGCCTGACCTATTGCAGTCTGCATATCAATCGGTAGGTGCTATTCCCACTTATCTTTTAACGGTTGAAGTGATGGAAGATGCCGCCAGTGTCCAGGCAATTAAACAAATGCCAGGTCATTATGAGCTAGGCACCCATTTACACGCTGCTTTTATTGAACCACAGAAAAAATTCTTTGATTATGCGGGGGTTGATAGCCCTGATTTTCAGTGTAGTTATCCGCCTGATGTTGAATATGCCAAGCTTGAAAATTTAACCGCTTTATTTGAGACAAAGTTTGGTTATCGTCCCTTATCTTTTCGTGCTGGACGATATGGGGCAAATCATCAATCTGTTCAATCGCTCGAGAAGCTTGGCTATCTTGTAGATACCAGTGTTACACCTCATTTGCGTTGGACTGAACCCAATGGTGTTGTTGATTTTCGTAAAGCGCCAGAGCAGCCTTATTATCCTTCATATGAGGATTTATCATTACCACTCTCTTCGGGTAGGCGTGGGCTATTAGAAGTGCCTATTACCGTTAAGCCGCGCTTTCTCAGAGGGCCTTCTTGGTTTCGTCCTTGGTTTTCCTCTGTTAGTAAGATGCAACAGATTGTGCGTTATCATCTTAAGAAATATGCCGCACAAGAAAATATTGTAATTAATATGATGTTTCATTCCATGGAAGTGATTCCTAAGGCGTCGCCTTATCCACAAACAGAGGCAGAAAGCAGATATTTTATTGATGAAATGCTTACCTGTTTGAGCTGGTGTAAAGGCGAGGGCATACAGTTTTGTGCTTTGAAGGATCTTGCAAAAATTTATTAACTGTTGCTCAATTTTTAATTATTCAATTATCAATGACCAAGTTTTTTAGCGATCAGTGATCGGTATAATCCTTCTGTTTTTTCTGTAAGCGCACGTGTTGAGAACTCACTTTCAATACGTGCTCTGCCCGCTTTTCCCATTTTTTGACGCAGGCTTTCACTTTCAATCAAAGTACGAATGTGCGCCGCGTAAGCGCGTACATCTTTATCTTCGAGTAAAAACCCCGTTTCATTATGAACAACTAATTCTTTGCATCCACCCACATTGCTTGATACGACGGGTTTGGAGGCGGCCATATATTCCATGATTGCGTTTGGACATCCTTCAGCATGTGTTGCTAATACGCCAATATCCATGGCATGAATGAGATCAGGCGCATCACGGCGCGCATCAGTAAAAACGGCTTTAACATGAGGGGTCTGCGTCTTAACATAGTGTTGTATTTCTTTGAGTTTAGGGCCATTCCCTACTGCCATAAAATAAGCATGTGGAAAAATAGGTTGTAGCAATGCCGCTGCTTGAAAATAAGATTCATAATCTTTTTCAAAACGAAATTTCCCAACCATGCCGACTAATATATCTTCTTCTGTAAGGCCAAACTCAAGCCTTGTCTCCTTGGATGATCGAGGATTATTAAAACGATTTAAATCTATGCCGTTATAAATGGTGAGTATTTTTTCATCTTTAATATTCCATAGCTTCTTAAGCCTAGGTCTAATTGCTTCAGCATTAATCGTGACTTGATCTGTAAACTTTTCAAGAAGTTTATCCACAATAAGATGGTGATTTTTTTTCCATGTATCCAATGATCGAATAGAGGTCACAATCACAGGCGCACGGCTTAAAATAGCGGCAATACGGCCATAGGTATCGGCGGTAAAAAGATAGGTTTGCACCACATCTGGCTTTATTTTTTTAAATAGCGAGGTGAGCTTTAAAATAGTGCTTGGATTAAAAAATCCGTGATGATCAATATGTAAAATATGTACATTTTGATCAGTAAAAGCTTGGGTTAAAGTTTGTACTTTGTCATCAAGATTAATCAACCAATATTCAAAATCAGTGCGATTTCTATTTTTTAAAAATTCTAAAATTTGAGTCTGTGCACCGCCTGTCGTAAAACTATCAATTAAGATAACGATTTTATAAGGTGCTGTCATTTAATGCCTCATTATTGAAGTCGAATATGGCTCACATCGGGTGCAAGTGGCGGTGGTTTTTTTTCTTGCGTTGAAAGCGTTGCGCCAACTTCTGCAAGTGTAATTTGGTTTATGTTGGGAAAGGATCGCGTCACTTCTTTTTGAGGGTTACCTAGCGTAGCGCCTGCGGGGGCAATGCTAAGATGGCTAAGATCAGGCTCTACTATTTTGTGCTCTTTTTTTCTTGCGCCGAGTTGAGCACCAACTGGTGCTAATGAAAAAGAGTGAGTTACGACTGGTTGTTCATTAGAAGCTAACGCTTCTATTAAGCAGCATCCACCCGCTTGCTCTATCGCTTTTTTATATTTTTCTGCTTGCTCAAGCGTAATTTTATTTTTAATAACGGCCCGTTTGCTTGAGAAAAGTATTTCAATTTGCTCATGCGACATTTTAAATATTTTAATAAAGTTTTGTTTTACGTCATTAAGAGAAAATTTTGTGTTGATTTCTCCGGTAAAAATAACGCAATAGTATTTTTCTTCCATTATCGCATCCTATTATTTCAGATCGCTTTCAATTAGTTTTTTTTTGAGGGAGAGGTTGTTCCAGCGATTTTTTTAGTTCGGGCGGCATATATTTTTCATCATGTTTAGCAAGTACTTCATCAGCAATTAGTTGAGTTTTTTCAGGGTTAAGTTTGCCGATAGCAATAATGCCTTGTCCTTCACGAAAAAGATCAGGCAATATGCCGTGATATGATATTTGAAGGTTATTCGTAAACTGATCTGTTACCGTAAAAGTAACATTAAGATTTTCTATGTTTCTGGATACGGAACCAGCCACGACAAGTCCGCCTACGCGAATCGTTTGGTTGCTTTTAGGTTGTTCATTTTTAAGTTCTGTTGGCGTATAAAAGTGGTTGAGGTTTTGGCGTAACGCATATAAAACAAGCGCAATAGCTAAGCTTAAGCCGCTAAGGATAATAATAATAGTAAGAAGTTTTTTTTTACGAAGGGGATGCATCATTTTACTAAATTTTATTACCAGTTTGATTTGCAGTGCTCAGACAATTTTGCGTAAGTCCTATCATAAAGCGCACATGAGATGCCCATTGTAACAACTTGAATTTATGAAGTTCAATCTTTTATAGGACTTACGCAAAATTGCCCAGCTTTGTTGTCCTGCCTCGCCGTACAGCGTGTACTGTCTTCGTCAGGACGCCTTACTGGAACAATTCTGCGTAAGTCCTATTTTACTATTTCTGATTCAAAACCATGTAAATCATGACCTTAGCAAACTCATAATGGCGCTCACTTCTTTATGTGCACTACGAATAGCTAGAATGCTTTCTTCTGGCGACAATTTCATACGTGCAAAAACAGGGATATTTGCCCAAGAAACTTGTCCAAGAGGATGCTTCTTACCGCGATAATAATGAATTCGTGCAACCTGAACAATATCAGCATAATCAACTTTTTTATCGTGCTCTCGCGCTAAGTTTGAGACTGCTTGCGGTATAACCGTTAAATCTTCACTTAAGTTCCAGTTTTTTAAAATCCACTCTGACAAGTGTGGGCTTAGTTTGAAAATGGCATCATCAATGACGCTGATATCTTTAGGTTCGCCAAGATTCTCAGCGCACCAAGCAATAATGGGAATAGCACCAATATCATGTAGCAATCCTGCCAGCAAAGCTTCGGCAGGATCCAGTTTAAATTTGGCACTAAAAACTTGGCTAATGGCTGCGATTTCTATACAGGAATTTGAAATTTCCAGTAGTTTTTTTTTGGCCCAAGAATGTTTGGCAGACTTAAATAACGTATTGACAGATAAGCTTAGTACAAGATTTTTTACGCATGTGATGCCTAAGCGTGAAATGGCAGAAGGGACATCATCAATACGTTGCAAGCCTTTAAATAAAGCGCTGTTTGATGCTTGAATGAGCTTTCCGGATAAAGCAGGATCACTGCTAATCATTTTAGAAACAGCTGAAATATCGCATCTTGGATTATCAATTGCTTTACGAACTTGTTCTGTTATTTCAGGTAGCGAGGGCACTGAAAAATTTTTCTGTGCTAATTCTTGGTGCAGTTTCTCTAGAAGCAGAGCGCTACTTGTCATTTTTTCACCCGGTTTGTTCTGTGATAAAAATTCTCTTTATTAATCGAGTGTAGACTAGAATGAAAAGAACAAATCAAAGAAGAAAATAAAAAAAGATGAGAAAACTATTATCAATTTTTTCACCCTGATCTACACTAAAAATGGAATATCGCTGAGAACAAGTAGAATATAAATATTTGATGAGCGTGTAAAAAATATTTTAAGTTAAATAATAAATAGGATGGAGCCAGCTATGCAGTGGATCAAACAACTCGGGCTTAAAAGTGCAATGACAACATTGGTTCTTGTTCCAATGGCTGCAACTGTTGTTTTGGGCGGCGTTTTTTTCTTTGATGTAAATGGGCAAGTAAGCCAGCTTACAGGCTCTGCTGGAGGTCAGTCTCCAGAAGTATTGAAAGCTGCCCTCACTAAATTAGTGTGTGCTGGTTTAGCTGGCGTTATTTTTACCGCTTTTACAAGTTGGATTTGGTTTAATCAAACGGCTAATTTTTTCGTCAAATTTTCGCATGCGCTACAAAAAAATAAAGTGAGTGATTTAGAGTCTTTATCCAAGGAGTCACCTGAAGAATTTAAGGATGTTTTTAATTTGCTAACAGATTCATTAAATAAACAGCAAGAAAAAGAAAAAACAGTGAACACTTTTGTTCATGATGTAAAAAATAGTGCTGGTGATGTTCAAACGTTTGCAAAGAAAAACTTAGATAATGTTCATCAGCAGCAAAATGAAATTCAAAGTATCGCAACCGCTGTTAATGAGATGTCTGCCACCTCACAAGAAGTCGCTCAAAATACAGAACAAACAGCAAAAGCAGCCGAGTCTGCTCAACGTGAAACACGTATCTGTTTACAAAGAGTAGAAGACACTTCTTATTCAATATCTCAGCTTGCTAAAGATATTGGTGAGCTTGATGAAGTGGTCAAAAGTCTTGTAACCAATACCGATAATATTGGTGTTGCCTTGGATGTAATTAAAAGTATTGCAGAGCAAACAAATCTTTTAGCCTTAAACGCAGCTATTGAAGCGGCGCGTGCGGGTGAGCAAGGAAGAGGGTTTGCTGTTGTGGCAGATGAAGTGAGAACACTTGCACAGCGAACACAAGAATCAACCGTTGAAATTGAAGAAGTTATTGTAAGACTGCGTGAACAAGCGGCTAAATCCAGTGATGCAATGACAAAAGGCTTAATGAAAGTGCAAGAAACAGAACAAATGGCACAAGAGTCAAGAAAGTCATTGATTAATATTAGCCATGAAGTAAGCTCGGTTGCTGAGCGTGCAATGCAAATTGCAACTGCAACAGATCAGCAAACTTCTGTGACGGAAGAAATTAACCGTAATATTCTGCACTTGTCTGATTTATCACGCGATACGTTACGAACCGCTGAGAGCAGTTTAGATAAGAGTAAGTCACTCGCTAAAGCTGTTGAAGTACGAGTTGCTTAATGAGATAGGTGGATTGTCTTAGGTCGATTTTTGGCGTAGATATTTTATATGTAAAGGCTGGTATGCATTGTATGCTACTGGCCTTTTTTATTTTTATAGGACTTGCGCAAAACCGCCCAGCTTTGTTGTCGCGCTTCGTCGTACGATTTGTACTGTCTTCATCGCGACGCCTTGCTGGAACAATTTTGCGTAAGTCCTATTTTAGTCTCTAATTTTGCCTATTCGTGCGTTACCAAGTTACATCGAACCACTTTATTTTTCATCCTGTCAAGTGATGCTAATTTAGCCGTTTTTAAAATAAAGTTTCCTAACTTTTAATATGAGAAGAATGTTGATATTCTTTGCTCCGCTTTTTTGCGCAAAGCTTGTTCTAGGATTGTTGTTTTTCTGAAAATTAGGAGAATAAAAGTATGTCGACCATGATTACCGAGGCTTTTTGGAATCACATTTATCCCAAGAGTGTGAATCGCAGTGTCGATCTCCAAGCCTACTCTTCTGTTTTAGATGTTTTTGAAAAAGCCTGTAAAAAATTTCCAGCTCGTCCTGCTTTTTCAAATATGGGACAAACTTTATCTTATGAAGATCTTCATAAGCATGCTGAGGCTTTTGCCTCATTTTTACAAAATCATACGTCTTTAAAGGCTGGTGATCGTATTGCCATTCAAATGCCAAATATTCTTCAATATCCTGTGTGTATTTTCGGTTCTATGATGGCAGGTTTGATTGTGGTGAATACCAATCCACTTTATACCGCACGTGAAATGGAGCATCAATTTAATGATTCGGGTGCAAAGGGCTTAATTGCCTTGGCTAATTTTGGTAATCTTGTTGAAACCGTGGTGCCTAAAACTCAAATTGAGGCGGTGATTATTACGGAAGTAGGCGATTTGCTGAATCCTTTAAAAAGAACTTTAGTGAATGGCGTTATTAAGCACGTTAAAAAAATGGTGCCTCAGTACAATCTTCCTTATGCGGTGCCTTTTGTTAAAGCACTTTCTTTGGGTAGGAAGAGTCAATATAAAGCGATAACCCTTCCACAACTTGATGATCTTGCTGTATTACAGTATACCGGTGGCACGACAGGTGTTTCAAAAGGGGCTGAATTAACGCACGGCAATCTTGTTGCGAACATGATGCAAATTCGTTCGATGCTATCTGATTTTGTGTTGGGTAAAGAGGTGATGGTGACGCCTTTGCCGCTATACCATATTTTTTCTTTTACCGTAAATTGCATGGCGGTTATTGAAACGGGAAGTCATAGTATATTAATTACGAATCCCCGCGATATTAGCGCTTTTGTTGATGAACTAAAAAAATGGAAATTTACTGCTTTTACTGGTTTAAATACTTTGTTTGTTGCGTTATGCAATAACCCTGAGTTTCGCAAATTAGACTTTAGCCATTTAAAAATTACGATGTCTGGCGGTATGGCGTTACAGCATGCTGCTGCTGAAGCATGGGAAAAAGTAACAGGTTGTCGTATTTGTGAGGGTTTTGGTTTAACAGAAACATCGCCTGTTGTGTGTGTGAATCCGCCAGATCAAATTCATTTGGGAACCATTGGCGTACCTGTTCCTGGCACACAAATTAAATTGATTAATGATCAAGGTGAAATATTAGGAGTGGGTGAACCGGGTGAGTTATGTGTTAAAGGCCCGCAAGTAATGCGTGGTTATTGGAATAACGCTGAAGCCACAAAAAGCTCAATTTCAGAAGATGGTTGGTTTAAAACGGGCGATGTTGCGGTTGTTCAAGAAGATGGTTATGTGCGCATTGTTGATCGCATTAAAGATATGATTATTGTTTCTGGTTTTAATGTTTATCCTAATGAACTAGAAGATGTTCTTGCTTCTCATCCTGATGTGATTGAGTGTGCCGCAGTGGGTGTACAAGATGATAAAAGCGGTGAAGCAGTAAAGATGTTTGTTGTTTCTAAAAACACTTCTCTTTCCAGAGAAGAAGTTATTGCCTATTGCCGCGAACGCTTAACGGCTTATAAAGTACCTAAATTTGTTGAATTTCGTCAGGAGTTACCGAAGTCCAATGTAGGTAAAATTCTACGTAAGGAATTAAGGGGTAAGTAATTTTCTGTCTGATTATAATCGTGTTCAAACTTTATATGATGCTTTAAACCAAGCCATGCTTGTGGATCAATATAAGCTCCACAAGCGTCTTCGTCATATTCGCAGTAATGAAATTGCCCAATTAGATAAAATAAAAATAGCATGTGATCAGTCTATCGAACAGGTTCTATTAAGAAAATCAGCGCTTCCTACACCAAAGTTTCCTCAAGGGTTGCCGGTTGCCGATCATCTTGATGAGATTGGAAAAGCAATTGTGGCGCACCAGGTGGTTGTTATTGCAGGTGAGACGGGCTCTGGTAAAACAACCCAAATTCCTAAATTATTATTATCTTTAGGCTTTGGTGCAAGAGGGTTGATTGGTCACACTCAACCAAGAAGAGTTGCGGCAAGGCGGGTAGCTGAGCGTATTGCGGAAGAACTTGAAGTGCCCTTTGGTCAGCAGGTGGGTTATCAGGTTCGCTTTCAGGATAATGTGAGCCAGAATGCTTATCTTAAAATAATGACAGATGGTATTTTGCTTGCTGAAATTCAGCATGATCCTTGGTTAACACAGTATGAAGCAATCATTATTGATGAAGCGCATGAGCGTTCTTTAAATATTGATTTTTTGCTAGGATTTTTAAAGAATTTATGTGCGCATAGGCCAGAATTAAAGATCATTATTACGTCTGCGACGTTAGATCATCATCGTTTTTCTGTTTTTTTTAATCATTGTCCTGTTATTGAAGTGCCTGGCAGAATGTATCCCGTTGAGGTACGTTATTACGATGAAAATAATCTAGAAACAAAAATCATTGATTGTGTCTATGAAATAATTCAATTAAATAAAGCAAATCAATCACGCGTAGCGCGTGATACGTTACTTTTTTTAAGTGGCGAAAAAGAAATTCGTGAAATTTCCCATATCCTAAGGCAAACCTTCCCTCATCAGTTTGAGATATTACCGCTTTATTCTCGGCTAGCTCAAATTGAACAGGATAAAATTTTCAAGCCATCCTTTAAAGAGCGCATTATTCTCTCAACAAATGTCGCAGAAACATCATTAACAGTGCCTAATATTGGATACGTGATCGATAGCGGTGATGTGCGTATTAGTCGTTATAGTGTACGCACTAAAATTCAACGTTTACCGATAGAGAGCATTGCTAAAGCGAGTGCAGATCAAAGAAAGGGACGGTGTGGAAGAGTTGCGCCAGGCATTTGTTTTAGATTATATACCGAGGAGGATTTTTTAAAACGTCCTGAATTTACTGAGCCTGAAATTTTACGTACAAACTTAGCATCAGTTATTTTAAATTTGAAATTGCTGGGTTTGGGGGATATTGAAAATTTTCCTTTTATTGAGAAACCTGAAGAGCGTTATATCCGTGATGGATATCAGTTACTGCAAGTTTTAGGTGCTTTAGATGCTCATAAAAATATAACTGAACAGGGCAAAAAAATTGCAAGCATGCCGGTTGATCCGCGCTTATCTCGAATTTTGCTTGCTTCGCATGAGAATCACGCTTTAAAAGAATGTTTAATTATTGTCAGCGCACTGAGTGTTCAAGATCCTAAAGAGCGACCTATTGAAAAAGCGATAGATGCTGATGCTAAGCATGCTGTGTGGAAAGAAAAAAAATCTGACTTTTTAGGCTTTATTAAATTATGGAATGACATAGAAGCAGCGCGGCAGGAAAAAACAAGATCTGAATTTGATAAGTGGTGTTATAAAAATTATCTTGCGCCGATGCGTGTGCGAGAATGGCGTGAAGTGCACTGGCAGTTAAAGTTAGTGTGTGAAAAATTGCGTTGGGAAGAAAATAAAATTGAAGCGACGTATGATCAAATTCATCGGGCACTGTTAACAGGATTGATTGAACAAGTTGCCCAAAAAAATCAAGAAGAGGGGAGTTACCTTGCAACACGTGGGCGCAAGATTTTTATTCATCCCCAATCTTCATTGTTTAAAAATAAGCCATTATGGGTTGTCGTTTTTGATATCGTTGAAACATCGAAGGTTTATGCTAGGGTATGTGCAGAGATAGAGGTTGATGCGATTGTCGCTATTGGAAAGCATCTTTTACAATATAATTACTTTGAACCACATTATGATGCCCGCTCAGAACGTGTTAAAGCTTTTGAGCAAGGTAGTTTATTTGGGTTGGTTTTGTATCGTAAAAAAGCGGTTAATTTAAGTGAGTTAGATCCTAAGACTTCACGTAAAGTATTTATTTGTGAAGCATTGGTGCCAGATAAACTTAATACACCTTATGAGTTTATGGCGCATAACCGTGCCTTAATTCAATATGTTCATCAGCTTGAAAGTAAAAAAAGAAGAAAAGACTTACTTGTTTCACCTGAGTTATTAATTGATTGGTATGAGCAAAAACTACCTGCTTGTATTGTAGATGGTCAGGCATTAAAGCCTTATATTGAAAAGACAAAAAAAGAAAATAAAAAATGTGAATTTTTGCGTTTTACTTTAGATGATTTATTGCTGCAACCTGTTGCTCAAAATATGGATTATTTATTTCCTGATTTTATTAGTTTTAAAGATAATAAATTTAATATTGACTATTTTTTTGATTATCTTGAACCAAAAGATGGTGCAACTATTATTATTCCTGTTCATTTATTTGAGCAGGTTACTGTTAAAAATCTAAGCTGGATTATTCCTGGCTGGTTAGACGAAAAAGTTTTAGCGGTTGCGCGTAATTTACCTAAAGACATTAGAAAAGCGATGCATCCTTTGTCTGAATACGTGCAGGAATTTGTTAAAAATAATGCATATAATCCTATTTTTTCGTTGTTTGAAATTTTTAAGCAAGAATTATATCAGCTTAAAAAATGTCATCTTAATGAAGAAATATGGCAAGAGGCAGAAAGAGGAATTGATGAATATCTGCGTTTTAACTTGCGCGTGATTGATCGTGATGGAAAAGTTTTAGTTGAGGGGCGTGATTATAGTGAGCTGTATACGCATCTACTTCAAACAAAACGTGCTTTGTTAGCTTCTAATTCTTACGATATAAAAACGACTGGTATGCCAAATTATTCTTCTGGCATAGGCTGGTCTTTTGGTGATTTACCCATTGATACGGTGGTTAAACAAAAAACAGGGTCTTTTCATGCGTACCCAGGCTTGAGCCAAGAAAATGATCGTTATTTGGTTTTATCTTTGCCTGTTCAGTTAAAAATGTACGTTACACAAAATGAATCTGAAGCGTCTATTCATCGATATTTACCAGTGCTATTGGTAAATCAGTTGGTTGATTTAAATCGAGTCTTGAAAAAGACATTAGCAGCTCATCAAAAGATGATTACGTTAAGTCAGTGCTGGGTTTCTTTTGATGAAATGAATGAACAGTTTTTAATTGCTGTCTCTAAAATAACGCTGATTGATTTAAAGTGTGATGTTATCCGTTGTGAGGATAAGTTTAATGAAGTGGCTAAAAAAGCACGCGTTTTTTATTTAACGCATGCAGAAACTTTGCGTCTTTTAATTATGCAAATTCTTGAAAAGAAAGTCGCCGTTAATTTTCAATTAAAAGGAAGAGGCAAACCGGCTTTTGCAAAAGCAGTAAAAGATATTCAAGGCTGTATTGATCGATTATTCATAAAAGGATTTTTATATGAAGTCGAGTTTGATACCTTAAAAAGGTATCCCGCTTTTTTATCTTCAATGATTTATCGCATAGAAAAGATGGGTGAAAAGTGGGATAAAGATCAAGCGGCACAAAAAATAATTGAGCAATATGAAGCTCATTTAGTCGCAGCTAAAAATGGTAAAAATCCACAGGTTAAAAAAATAAATGAATTTGAATGGATGATCAATGAATTAAGAGTTTCTTTTTTTTCGCCTCAAATTAAAACGGCTTTTTCAGTTTCACAAAAAAGATTAGATCAATGGTTGATCGATAATAAGCAAATTTAATATATACCAGGGCTACCTCATGAAATTAGTATCAAAGATTTCATCTAAAAATCTATTATCCCAACCAGCAGATTTTCGCATCCCTTTGTAACTTCGCCTTTTGTACTTTGCCTTCATTGCTTTCTGTAAGTTTAGAGACACTCGTCTAATTATTC
>CAMAPQ010000049.1 GCA_945860125.1 Klebsiella pneumoniae | reverse complement strand
CATTCTGTATTTGATGGTTTAACGCCGAAGGAAATGTATCACCAAGGGATGCAAGAATCAGAATGCACACAGTTCAAAACAGCGGCGTAATTTAAATGATGAGTAGCTTAACTTAGCCGCTAAACTGTCTAAATAGTAGGACCACCTCTTAGATAGATCATAACCATATGAAATTTAAATATTTTTTCATCCCACACTCAAAAAAATATCACTTTTTGCGTAAGTCCTATTATAAAGCCAATAAGAATTTAGCAAGAGACGTGTTGCGTTACTCAAAAAACAAAAAAACTACGCTAGACTACTGATAAAAGTGCTAACCTCAATAATACTGGTCATACATGTGTTAATAACTAGAGGAGAATTCTATGCAGACTACCGTTAGTGGTCATCACCTGTCTATCACACCCGCCCTCAAAGAATATGTTGAAGAAAAACTCACAAAGCTTGAACGTCATGCTGAAAAAATTATTAGCACAGGTGTGATTTTATCTGTCGATAAACTTATTCAGAAAGCAGAAGCAACCGTACATATAAGCGGCACGGATCTTTTTGCTAATGCAGAAGCAGATGATATGTATGCTGCTATTGATGATTTAATCGGAAAGCTTGATAGACAAATCATTAAACATAAAGAAAAACATCTATCAAGAAAACATCAGGCAAGATAACACCCTATTTAATCGCCCTTCTTAATAAATAAGAACGAGATAAAAAAGGGAAAGAGGTTTTAACCTTCTTTCCCTTCCGCTACTCGCTCACCTGAGCCAGCATCAAATGCTTTTTGATTAATCGCAATTTCTCGTAACATGGAAGCTGTCACACCTTCGCGCAGTTCTTTACCTGGCTTAAAATGCGCCACATACTTTCCTGGCAACTCAACTGTATTGCCACTTTTTGGGTTCCTACCCCGACGAGGACGGCGATAATGCAAAGAAAAACTACCAAAACCACGAATCTCAATACGCTTTTGGCAGGCTAAAGCCTCAATCATTTCATCAAGAATAGATTTAATGCCGCACTCAACTTCCTTCATCGAAAACCCAGGCAACCGAGAGGCAACTCTCTCCATTAATTCTGACTTAGTAATACTCATTCCCTCTCCTCTCCTTCCCTTTTCTTTACGCCATCATCAGATCATTTATTAATCAAAAACGCACCTATTTGAGGGTAAGTATAGACAAGGAATAATTATTAATGGAAATAACTCAGCAAGCAAAAAAATTAAAGCACGCCTAAAAAAAATTCATGCCATTATTGTAACAAGTCTGCTAATAGTTATTCATATACATATTGTTTTACCATAAGACAAAATCATACTTCAGGAACTTAAGGATATGTTCTTTCATCATTATAGATTTAATAAAATCAGCCTTATATTTATCTGTATATTATTACCCGTTTTTTGCCAAGCAGAAAAAAATGATTACTATGATCTGGATATTAAGGATCTTATGGACATTGAAGTATTCGTCACCACACAAACCGAAAAAGGGCTGACACTACGTGAATCACCAGGCATCGTAAGCGTTATCACTTCTGAAGAAATTATGCTCTCTGGCGCTAACGACTTAATGGATATTTTATCCTTGTTACCCGGCTTTTCTTTTGGCGTCGATGTTGAAGGTGTAATCGGCGTGAGCATGCGCGGAAACTGGGCACATGAAGGGAAACTACTTTTCTTATTAGATGGCCATCAGATGAATGAAATTTCTTTTGGTACTTTTGCAATTGATAATCATATTCCTGCTGATCAAATTGAAAAAATTGAAATTATTCGTGGGCCAGGCTCTGCAATCTATGGTGGCTTTGCTGAGTTAGGCGTTATCAATATCATTACTCACAAAGGTGGATCAGGAGGAGCGCCTTCCGTTAGTGTTGATGTTGGTAGCATGGGCAACGGTTTATCGCGACAGAACGCAAGCTTTGCTTATCAGCAGAAAAATGAAAACTATCAGTGGGATATATCTGGTTACGCAGGCAAAAACACCCAATCAAATTATATCTATACAGATATTTATGGCAGCAGTTTTGATATGGCTCAAGATGCGCACATAGAACCTGAACTATATAATTTTCACTTTCAAACAGGCGGCTTAAAACTAGGAATGCTCGTCGATAATTACCAACTTAAAACCAACGATGCGTATGATAAAACAGCACCCACCCCCCTTAACGTTTCTTTTCCCATGACATCTTATAGTGCAGAGTATCACTGGAAATTAAATGATCAGTTTTCTCTTACACCCACCGTACGCTATCGTAAACAACATCCTTGGGAAAATAATGGCGATAAATTAAAAATAACAGATCCTTTTTTTACGCTTTATGGACGAAAGCCAGAAATTACCCGTACAGAATTTGAGCTAAAAAGCGAGTTAAATACGAGCCCACACTTAAACTTATTGCTTGGCTTTGTAGGGTTTGAAGATAATGATGTTTTATATTCAACTCGATATAATACTCATGCGCTCTTTTTTCAAAATATTTTCAAGGAAAACTGGGCAACTATTACGCTTGGCGCACGACTTGAAGATCATAATATTGCAGGTGAATCGTTTGTACCAAGAGTGGGTTTAACCAAAATAATAAACGATTTACATTTCAAGCTACTTTATTCAGAAGCGTTTCGCGCCCCTGTCTCAGAAAATTTTGTCTTATCCTCAGAAAATTTTGGTGGGGCAAAAATAAAACCAGAAAAAACTTACGTTACTGAGTTTGAAATAGGTTATCAAGTTAACAAAAACTGGTTTTTAACAGGCAATTTATTCGATATAAATATCAATAATCCTATCGTTTATTATGTCGATAGTTTTGTGCAAGACACGTATCGAAACTATGAGAATGTTCATACACAAGGTTTTGAATTTGAAGCAAAATATAAAGAACCTAGAGGCTACCTATCGCTTAACGGCTCTTATTATCATGTTATGGAGAATAATGTTGATCAATATGCAATTTTAGATACAGCTAAAAATGACTTACAAGAACATGAGCTACTGGGTATGCCCCCCATTAAACTTACGTTAAATAGTGCTTACTATATTAATCAACAATGGAGTATGGGTGGTTCACTCGTTTATTTCGGTAAAAAATATGGCTATACAGATTTTATTACGATTAATAATCAAGATAGATTAGTTGCCACGCATATGGATGATACGTTGATTGCTAATATCAATTTTATAAAAAAGCAGGCTTTCGATAAAAATGTGTCCGTCTCTTTTGGTTTGAGAAATCTTTTTAATGAAAAAAACTTACTGGTTCAGCCTTATTATGACGGCTTTCATGCACCTCTTCCGGAAGGCGGCAGAGAAGTCTATCTGAAATTACTCTACAATCACCCAACACTAAACAACTAATTTAAACTTGGGTATATGCAATATGTTTTCTGATTTTATTGGCTATCTTGCTGCGTTTTGTACGACCGTTGCTTTTGTGCCTCAGGCTATAAAAGTATTAAAGACAAAAGACACCACATCGCTTTCTTTAAGCATGTATAGCATGTTTACGGTGGGCGTTTTCTTTTGGCTAATTTACGGTATTACTAAAAAAGATCCCGCTATTATTGGTGCGAATCTTATAACAGGCGCGCTCGCTCTAACAATTCTTACGACCAAAATAAAAGATGTTATGGCACACAAAAAAATGGATCGTGATAAGTAAAGACAGTGGATAAGAAGATCCACCAATGCCGCCAGCAAAACAACTCTGAACCAAAATTTTATAGCGCCATAAATTGTACTAGTAGCGACCTAAAAGGCGTTTTCTTAGATTAGATATCCGACATTCCGCATAGTGGCAAAATTTTTTGTGAGCATTATTGTTTTGTTTATTTTTTGATCTATTTTTCATGATTCAGAACTTATTTTGATGGATTTATCAGCTCCGCTTTAAATGACAGAGTGTCATAGAGAATCTCAGCGATCATAAATAGGATTAATATGAAATCAAAATAGGCGAGTGAAAGCGCAAAAATAGCAAATTTAAGTCTTTTTCTTGTAATAAAAAATAATTACAAAGACTTAATTGGCCACTATGCGGAATGACGGATAAAAGGTCGCGCCCTTCACGAGGGTACAACTTCATTAGACCACTACACTCGGATACTATAGTGATATGCGCCATTATTCTGCGTAATAAGAATACGCCTGAAACTAGCAATTCAAACTCTATTTTAAAAGGATTTAAAAAATGAAGATCATAACAACGCCCTTTCATCCATCACAACACCTCAAGCCTTTACCTTCCATCCCAGAAAATGAAGTAGTCGTTCTTGCGGCACCCAACTTCAGAAAATTTGCACGTGCAAATCAGGCTCTCTCAATGAGAGGGGCTTTTACGAGTAATAATATGGTGCGGGTAAAAGCATGTAATGATTTAACTAGAGCCGAGGTTAGTTCATCGTTGATTAACTAAGCTTCCGTAAAAAGTCGCGCCTCTTAAAGTGAGTTACCAATACTTTATTACCTGAATAAAAACAGATGGTTTTTTGATTTATTTAATAATACTGACCATAATAAAATTGCGCTAGTCGCTATTACATGGCTGAATTCTGATGTTTTAATGATCTCAAATTTTTGTTGTATGGGCATCAAACATGGCTGCAGCGAGATAATAATTATAAAGTGAGAATAGTATGACCTCTAAAATTCGCGATTGGATTATTCCATTGACAAGCCTTGCAATCGCAATAATGGCATTATCATATAGTTCATGGCGCGATGAACTTAGCGAGCAAAATCGTAATGTAAGAGTTGCTGGCTTTGAGATTATTAAAGAGCTTTCAGCGCTTCAATTAGTCTCCAATTATGCTTACTATGATCAAAATGATACTCAAGGTAATCCAATTATAGGCTGGAAGCATATTCTATTAATAGAAGACCTGGCTATTTTTATGCCATTGCCGGTGGGAGAGCAAGCAAATAAACTTCATGATCAATGGACTGCCCACATTGATCAGTTAGCAGAAAATAAAATCAATAATGATGCGGTGGTTGCTGAAATTGTAAATACTCAAAAAGCTGTATTGGCTAGTCTGAAAGCTCTATATTGAACCGTATGACCTGTCCTGGCATAAAGAGCCTAGTAAAATCCTTAGTGATAGTCACTCATCAAACCGTTAGAATACCATGCCGTATTTACTTAACTGTCTTGAGTGGTTTTTGAATGATTGTGCTTGGTATTGAAACATCCTGTGATGAAACGGCTATTGCGCTTTATGATGGTGAAAAAAAATCTATTTTAGCGCATGAAATTTATAGTCAAGTTGAGAAACATGCCTTATTTGGCGGTGTTGTTCCTGAAATTGCCTCTCGAGATCACTTAAAAAAAACCATTGTATTGATTGAGTCTGTACTGACTCAGGCAAAGCTTAAAAAAGAACAAATTAATGCCATTGCTTACACAAAAGGCCCAGGCTTAATGGGGGCGCTGTTTATCGGCGCTTGTGTGGGTAGAAGTTTGGGTTACGCACTGAATATTCCTTGTATCGGCGTGCATCACATGGAAGCGCATTTATTTGCTGCCATGATTGAAACCCCTGCACCTTCTTTTCCTTTTATTGCCTTGCTTGTAAGCGGTGGACACACCCAGCTAGTTGCGATTCATGGGCTGGGATCTTATCAGTTGCTTGGTGAATCCATCGATGATGCGGTGGGCGAAGCATTCGATAAAGTCGGTTTAATGCTTGATTTACCCTATCCTGGCGGCCCTCATATTGAAAGATTAGCCAAAGAAGGCAATGCAAAAGCATTTGCGTTTCCTCGGCCGATGATGGATCGTCCTGGCCTTGACTTTAGTTTTAGTGGTTTAAAAACTGCGTGTCGTCGTGCGATACAGCAGGGCGCTGCGCGTTATACTTCACATGATCTATTCAAAGCAGATATTGCCGCTTCTTTTCAATCTGCCGTAGTTGATACCTTGGTGCAAAAGTGTAAAAGAGCGGTGGAAGCGACAGGCATTAAAGCGTTAGTGATCGCAGGTGGCGTGGGGGCTAATCAGCATTTACGAACGCATTTGGGTGAAAAAATAAGCACTTTGGGTGGGCAAGTGTACTATCCTCGCCCTGAGTTTTGTACGGATAACGGCGTAATGATTGCGCATCTTGGTTTTCTAAGACTTTCCTCCTGCGAGCAAGAAGGCTTAGCTGTCAAAGTTTTTCCTCGCTGGCCGATCGAAAATATTAGGTGATTTTTAGAGGGGCATATTTATGGGTATTGTTTTTATCAAAGCATTAAAAATAAACACAACGATTGGCGTTTATGCGTGGGAGCGACGTATTAAGCAATCTGTCTTATTTGATATTGAAATGAATTGGGATATAAAAAAAGCAAGCAAAACAGACGACATTCAATATACCCTAGACTATAAAAAAGTTGTTGAGCGCGTTCAGGCTTTTGTTGAAGCGAGCGCTTTTCAATTAGTAGAATCTTTGGCAGAAGAGGTTGCAGCACTTATTATGAAAGAGTTTTCGGTATCAAAACTCACCGTGAAATTAAGCAAACCTAATGCGCTAGATAATGTGGAAAGTGTGGGGGTGATCATTGAGCGGGATTTATTACAGATATCTTTTGAGGCCAAGGAATAAAACAGGGCTTATTTTATGACAGGTGTTTTTGTTCTACTTGGAATTGGAAGTAATATAAACCGTGAAACTAATATAAAAAATGCACTCTTTGATTTAAAAAATGCTTTTGGTGAAATTAAGATATCACCCGTCTACGAAAGTGAAGCCGCTTTTTTTAGAGGCGCCCCTTTTTTTAATTTGGTGGTTTGTCTTCATACTTTGTTAGATATTCCCTCTCTTTTTTCTACGCTACGCGAAATTGAGCATAAGCATGGTCGTCAAAGAACAAAAGAAAAATACACCCCCACAACACTTGATATTGATATTCTCACCTATGGTGATTTTTGCGGTGTTGAAGCAAGCATAATCTTGCCAAGAAAAGAATTAACTGTGCAACCTTATGTGTTACGTCCTCTGGCTGAATTATGCCCAAATACAATTCATCCACTACTTAAAAAAAGTTATCAACAGTTATGGTGTGAGCATGAACATTATAAAAATGACGGATTAAAACTTATAGTTTTGAATCAGTAAGCGCAGGGTTAGGCTCAGAAACGGCAAAGTCTCGCAGAGCCATTATGGCTTTATAAAAATAGCTGTGACTACCTCATAAGTTGCAGGCAGCATACCGGTATTTTGGCATCTAAATACCTCATACTCACGCAACATCTGGTTGAAGTGATTTTTTCCCGTTAGTGTTTTTTGTCGCTTAGCGTGCTTATTACTTGCGCCCACTGATTTAACGGATGACGCAAAATCAAAAAATGAATTAAATAACAATGTATGACGGGAACATAAAAAATACGCCTCATTAAAGCCTAAGTTTTCGCCTATTTTTTTTAGCTGTTCGGGGCTGTGAAAATCATTAACATGAGAAAACTGATTAACGGATGCCCAGCTTTTCTTCAGCTCATCAAATGTACCCAGCACAGGAAAAGAAAAAGCAAAAACACCGCCACTTTTTAACACACGCCTCACTTCTTCAAATGTCCTAGCAATATCTTCACACCATTGCAGCGCAAAATTGGAATATACAATAGAAACAGCGTCATTATTAAAAGGCAAAGCGATGCTTTCTGAAACAAACCAATCTACTTTCTGAAAATGATCTTTTTTTAGGGCAACTTGAATCATCTGAGGCGAATAATCTAACCCTATCCATTTCAAATTAAAATTTTTATAGCTTTCAGAAAATGAAAGAAGATGGTGACCGGTACCACATCCCACATCAATAATTAATGCGCCTTTATTTAAAGCATTAATATGCTTTTTTATTAAATCAAACAGAAAAAAACCATTCTTAGACTGGAAATCAGCATGTAAATCATAATAAGGTGCTGCACGATTAAACGACTGACTAATATTTTTATTTATCATAAGTTTAACTTAGGCTTAAAAAGTGTAAAGCCACGGGATAATGCCTCACACAATAAATCAATATGTGCCTCAGTATGTCCCGCTGTTAACGTAACGCGAAGCCGTGCAGAATCGATGGGTACAGTTGGTGCGCGAATCGCGCTAACATAAAATCCTTGATCAAATAAATAAGCACTTAACTGGGAAGCCAGTTTATCTTTTCTCACAATAATGGGCTGGATAGGCGTATTAGAATTTAGCGCAGGAAAATTATATTCTTGCATTTTTTTTCTAAAATAACCTATTAATGACGTAAGTTTTTCTCGGCGCCAGCTTTCCTCTTTAACGATATTAATACTGACTAAAGCTGCACTTGCAATTGCAGGCGGTAATGCCGTTGAATAAATGCCTGTACGTGTTTTTTGAATTAAATAGTCGATTAAATCATGATCGCCAACAACAAAAGCGCCCATTAAACCAAAGGCTTTTCCAAGCGTGCCCACTAAAATAGGTACTTCATGATGCAAAAAATCATAGCCCGCAACTGTGCCGCGCCCTTCTTTACCTAACACGCCAATACCATGCGCATCATCGATATAAAGTAACGCATTGTTTTTTTGCGCAGTTGAGATAAGCGAAGGAATAGAAGCGATATCTCCCTCCATACTAAAAACACCATCGGAGGCAATTAATGCACGCCGATGATTGCTTTGCTGCGCTATTAATTGATCAAGCGCAATATTATCAGCATGCTTAAAACGAACTAATTTTGCCCCAGAAAGACGCGCACCATCAATAAGCGAGGCATGATTTAATTTATCTTGAAAAAGAAGATCTTGTCGCGTTAATAACGCCTGAATAATACCTAAATTTGCCAAGTAACCACTTGAGAAAAAAAGTGCTCTGGGTCTATTTAAAAAACCAGCTATTTCTTCTTCTAATTGTTGATGCGCTCTATAGTAACCAGATACGTAACTAGAGGCACCGCTTCCGCTGCCATACTTCTCCAAGCTACAAGCAAAAGCTTTTTTAATGATGGGATGGCCTGCCAAATCTAGATAATTATTACTGCAAAAATTAATGCATTTTTTTTCGCCAAAAAATATATTAATACCCTGCGCAGTATTAATGGGATTACGCATTCTATAAAGATTTTCTTGCTGTATTTTTTTTAACGCATCATGAAAATTAAAACTTAAGAACATATAAAGGTGCAGTCAATTTTTTTATCTGTACTTAAATTGCCAAGGGGTTGCTCAACACTCGCTTCTAAAAAAAGAGGCGATGACGGCAAAATATTTAAACCCAACTTATTAAAAAGTACGGCATCACTTGATGCAGAGGGATTGCTGGCAGTTAATAGTTTTTCACCGTAAAAAACAGAGTTTGCACCACTTAAAAAACATAATGCCTGCAATGATTCAGGCATATCTGTTCTACCTGCCGATAAACGAATGACTGTTTTTGGCATGATAATACGTGCAATTGCGATTGTGCGCACAAACTCAATATCATCAATCGGCTGCTCTGCCTCAAGTGGCGTGCCTTTAATTTTAATTAATCGATTAATAGGCACACTTTCAGGCTGTGGATCCATATTGGCAAGCACGGATAAAAACTCAATGCGATCTTCACGACTTTCACCCATACCCAATATTCCACCACAACAAACACGAAGGCCTGCCTTGCGAACATGCTCAAGCGTTGTAAGGCGATCATCATACGTATGCGTTGAAATGATTTTTGCATAATGATCGCGCGAGGTATCAATATTATGATTATAAAAATCAAGCCCCGCCTCTTTAAGCGAAATAGCTTGCGGCAAGCTCAGCTCGCCAAGGGTCATACAAGTTTCTAAACCCAGCTCTTTAACTGCGCTTACCATTTCTGTCATCAAGTGCACATGCTTATCATTTAATCCTCGCCATGCAGCACCCATGCAAAAACGCGTAGCACCGGCTGCTTTTGCACTTTGCGCAGCAGCTAATACTGACGGAAGGGAAACCAGCTTTTCTTTTTCGACAAAAGTATCGTAGTGCGCGCTTTGAGAACAGTACTTGCAGTCCTCAGAACAGGCACCCGTTTTAATACTGGCCAACGTACTAACCTGCACATAATTAGCATCAAAATAATTACGGTGGATACGCTGAGACTCCCAAAGTAAATCAGCAAAGGGTTGCTCAAACAACTCTTTAATTTTATTTATGCTTATCTTTTGTGCCATACAATCAAAGCCTCATCAAAAAAAAACCATTTAGTGCTATATTAAATACAGATGCCATGTGATTCACCATGGGTCATTGAAAATAATGGAATGCTTCCTCAAGGGATCTAATCATACTGAAGTTTTTCATGCTATTGCAAAATAAGCTGCCAAGGAAAAAACAATAACTTATGGACATCAAGCAATTCTTTGGTCTTCCTCTAGATCAAAATATCTATGATATAGATCAGCTATCTGATCTTATTGGCCTAAAAGCTCAGATTAATGAAAACAAGACTGTTCGTCACCTGATCATTAATACCTCACCCAATCACTCCATTGTCTCAATCGGGAAAAGACAACAACTTCTGAAAAAACTAAAAGGTCTTCTTGAGCACAAGCTCTTGCCTTATGATGAGCTATGGTACAAAAAAGCTGTTAATACCGCTTCAGACATAGATCGACAATATGAAGCGCAGGATAAGCTAATTTATTACTGCATAATTTTAGCCTCTGGAAAAACGTTTCAGGAAATAAAAAATCTTAATATTAAACCTGATATCGCAACCATTAGAGGAACCAATGATCGCGAAAGATATCAACTTTTATGGACTGTTCTTGCAAATAATACCAATGAGGCAATATCGCAGTTTCGCAAGGATAAGTCAGGGGGCGATAACGCTAAGCAGAGTCTGGCGGATAAAATAAAAGGTTTTATTTCTTCTCTTTCTCAAAAAGCTGATCCCTAATCTGCTCAATGCTACGATGTCTAACATCTCTGCCCTTGACAAGATAAATGACATGCTCAGCAATATTTCTTGCATGGTCGCCAATACGCTCTAGGGCTCTCAAAGCCCAAACGATATTAAGAACACGGGTAATACTGCGCGGATCTTCCATCATAAAAGTTACAAGCTGACGCATAGCAGCTTCATACTCAATATCTACGGATCTGTCCTCTTGAGCGACAGCCAAAGCCATTTGAGCATCTCCACGAGCAAAAGCATCCAATGCATCATGCACCATCTGGTTAACATGATGGCCTATATGGCGCACCTCAACACATCCTCTAGGAGATTGACCCTGCTCTGCTAACTTAATTGCGAGTTGCGCAATTTTATTTGATTCATCGCCAATTCGCTCTAAATCAATAATCGTTTTAGAAATGCCAATAACCATTCTTAGGTCGCTCGCGGCGGGCTGCCTTAAAGCAATCACTCTTGTACATTCTTCATCAATAGCAACTTCATAAGAATTAATTTTCTTCTCATTGCTTCTTACTTCAATTGCAAGCTCGCTATCCATTTCTACCAAAGATTGAACAGCATCTATTACCTGCTTTTCAACCAAACCACCCATCATAAAAAGGTGACTTTTCAGCGTTTCTAAATCCTCATTAAACTGCTGGGAAATATGCGCACCCATTATATTTCTATCTAAAACCATAACGTTTCCTTAGGCTTATCCATATCGACCGGTAATGTAATCCTCTGTCTGCTTTTGGCGAGGATTAGTAAATATCATATTTGTATCGCCAAACTCAATTAAATTTCCAAGATGCATAAATGCAGTGTAGTCAGAAACACGGGCCGCCTGCTGCATATTGTGAGTAACAATTAGAATGGTAAAGCGAGACTTTAGTTCATTCATTAACTCTTCAATTTTAAGCGTTGAAATAGGATCAAGCGCAGAAGCAGGTTCGTCTAATAGTAAAATCTCAGGCTCAACGGCAATGGCTCTAGCAATAACTAAACGCTGCTGTTGTCCGCCAGACATTTTTAAGGCATTTTCATGCAGCCGATCTTTAGCTTCATCCCATAATGCAGCGCTTTTTAGCGACTTTTCAACCACTTCATCAATCACTCTTTTCTTGGTAATGCCCTGAATTCTTAGCCCATAAGCAACATTTTCGTAAATAGTCTTAGGGAAAGGATTAGGTTTTTGAAAAACCATTCCTACTTTTCTTCTTAACTCAGTCACATTCAAAGAAGGATCATAAATATTCTTACCAGCATGCAGAATGCGTCCTTCAACGCGACAGGTATCAACCAAATCATTCATACGATTAAAACAGCGAAGTAAAGTTGATTTACCACAACCACTCGGCCCAATAAATGCTGTAATTTTATTTTTTGCAATAATCATATTAACGTTATGTAACGCCTGTTTTTCAGCATAAAATAAGTTAAGGTTTTCAACCTTCATAGAAACTTCTTCTTCATCGATCGTTGACCGACGAGAAGCGATATTATTATCATCAAGCTGATTAAGAAAAATTGATCTCATTTTTGTCTCACTTAAGGGCACTGTCGCTAACTTCATGCTCATAAATCATATACCGAAATTTATTCAAGGGAACGATACTTTTCTCTTAGTTTATTTCTAAGAGAAACCGCGGCAACATTTAATAAAACAATCACTAGAACAAGAAAAAAAGCTGTTGCATAAACAAGGTGTCTTGCTGCTTCCACATTAGGGCTTTGGAAGCCCACATCATAAATATGAAAACCAAGATGCATAAACTTTCGATCAAGATGAAAAAAAGGTGCATTAAAGTCAACTGCAAGCGAAGGCGCTAGCTTTACAACACCAACCAACATCAAAGGCGCAACCTCGCCAGCTGCTCTTGCTATCGCTAAAATAAGACCTGTGAGCATTGAGGGTACTACCATGGGCAATACAACACGCCACAGCGTTTCAATTTTTGTAGCTCCCAGCGCTAAACTACCCTCCCGAATAAATTTAGGAATGCGCGACAATCCCTCTTCAGTTGAAACAATCACAACAGGTACAGTCAATAAAGCGAGCGTAATTGACGCCCACAATAAACCAGGCGTACCAAAGACTGGCGCCGGTAAAGACTCAGCATAAAACAACTGGTCAATCTGACCGCCAACAGTATAAACAAAAAAACCTAAACCAAAGACACCATAAACAACAGAAGGAACACCAGCCAAGTTATTCACAGCAACGCGCACAAACCTAACAATCCATCCTTGCCTTGCATACTCTTTTAAATAAACAGCCGCAATGACGCCTAGGGGCGTAACAATAATAGACATGACAATTACCATGAGTACAGTACCAAAAATAGCAGGAAATACGCCACCTTCAGTATTAGCCTCACGCGGATCATCTATTAAAAAACGGCCTATTTTCCCGAAAAAGAAAAGAACTTTATCAAAAGCGCTTAACGTATTAGGCCTATATAAAGTAACGATATTAGAAAAAGGCACCTCGACAATTTTATCGTCAGCCGTCTTTAAGACCAACACATTTTCTGCTTGAGATATGCTTAAATCTTCAAGCTTCTTTTTTAAAAGATCATATTCATTTTGCAGCTTAGCTCGCTCTTTTTCTATTTCAGTTTTAGCTTGGCTTGTTAGCTGCTGCTTCAACTCCAAAGAGCGCTCTTTTAACCTTAACTTTTCAACACGATAACCAACGGAGCCTATTTCATCTTTTTCTATATCTTTAATGCTTTCACTAATCTGCGCTGCTGCTTTTAATTCTTTTTGTAAAATCTCCCAATCTAAAACTTCTAGAGCAACTTGATTTTTTTTCTTCATTTGATAAAAAAAACCGTAGAAATTTCCCCACTCCAATCTTTCAACAACTAGAGTCTCTGGCTTCTTTTCAGCACCAGAAAGATAATGACTCCATACCCACTTAAAATCGGCATCATGCAGCTCTTTATTGCCAAGCTTAAAGAGAACGCGCTCAGCACCAGAACCTTGCACATTAATATTTAAGCCTCGCTGAGATAACATTTCTTGTGAGTAGAACTCGCGATCATAAATTTCCCCCATTATTTTTTGCGCAGAAAACTCAGGATCATTAACAACAACAGAGACAACTTCTTTCTGCCAAAAATAGCCCATGCCTTTTACGGTTATGAGTAACAGCAATCCAAACACCATAATTAAAGAAACAGCGACAGCGCCGCCTGTTAGCCATATCCAAGGATTACCAGCGCTATACCAATCTTTCGCAGCCAATGGTCGATGCAACATATCTAATTTCTCACAGATACAAAATCATAAATTGCCATACTTCTCTCTTAATCTTTGTCTTACTACCTCAGCGGTGGTATTTAGAATGAAAGTAAAAATAAATAATACAAATGCCGCTAAAAATAAAATACGGAAATGAGTGCCTGCGACTTCAGTTTCTGGCATTTCTGTCGCGATGTTTGCTGATAAAGTTCTTAATCCTTCAAATATACTAAACTCCATCACAGGCGTGTTTCCAGTTGCCATAAGAACAATCATAGTTTCGCCGACTGCCCGCCCAAAACCAATCATAACGCCGGAAAAGATACCAGGGCTGCCCGTTGGCAGAATGACCCGAACAAGTGTCTGCCAAGGTGTGGCGCCTAACGCAAGAGAACCGTACATAAGATTTTTAGGCACAGAAAACAGAGCATCCTCAGCAATAGAAAAAACAGTAGGAATGACTGCAAAACCCATAATTAAGCCTACAACCAAAGCATTACGCTGATCGTATCGCACCCCTACTGAAGATAACCAACCTTTAAAATCACCAGCAAAAACTAATTTCTCAATACTTGAACCATAAGAAATAACAATAAAAGCAATTAAAATAATAAAGGGGATGAGAATAAGCGGAACATAGCCTTCAGGTACTTTATTTTTTATAAAGACAGGTAAATAGTTCCAACTAAAGCTAACCAATAAAATAACAAACGGCACTAAAAGCAAAAGCAAAAAGACAGATACCAAATAGTTTTCTAAAAAAGGGGCAAGCCATAAACCAGCAATAAAACCTAAAATAACCGTAGGAAAAGCAGCCATCAGCTCTATAGCAGGCTTAACTTTTGATCTTAGGTTAGCATGCATAAAAAAAGCAGTATAAATCGCACCACAAATCGCTATAGGAATCGCAAATAACATGGCATAAAAAGCCGCTTTTAATGTTCCAAAAGCAAGCGGAACGAGGCTAAATTTCGGCTCAAAATCATTGTTAGCCGCTGAAGATTGCCAAATATATTCAGGCTTTGAATAACCCTCATACCATACTTTCCCCCATAAGCTAGACCAAGAAACTTCCGAGTGACGATTCACAACACTAAAAAAGTGCAGTTTTTCAAGAGTTGCAACACCCAAATAATCTGCTCTAGGGCTTAAACTAATGTAAGAAGGCGTAGCCTGATCCGCAATTTGACCTTGCCATAACTTTCTTTCAGATGTTGCATTAAATAACCCAACCTGACCTTTTGTATTAACCGCCACAAAGCCTTTTCTTTTTTGTTCGTGTGCAATAGAGATAATCGGATCGTTACCCAACTTAAAAGAGCGGATACGCGTAAAATCAAAAGAACCATCTTCCTTTCTTACCGGAAACCACTGACCAATTCGACCGTGAGAATCGCCCACCAACAAAGAAAAATCGCCCAGAAGAAAATCAATAGCTGTAACGCTAGGCTTCTCGTCAGCTCCTTTTCCCTCTAATGAAATAATATCAATCTTTTCTTGACCAATTTGCTGCAAATTATATATTTCAATATGACCTTGACGCTCGACGACATACAACCATTTTTGATCCTGATCTAACAACAATTTATCAACAGGAAAAGCAGGCGCGGGCAAAGAAAGGATACCGCTCTCTTGCCAAGTCGATTCATCAGAAAACATCGACTGCTGTTTGGTGTATTCTTTTTTTCGCAGTAAATTATTGCTATCTAAATAAACAATAGTTCGTCGATCACTTGCTTCTTTTGCAACAAAAAAAACAGGGTGGGCCCCACCCTCTGAGGGTAGAGAGATAACAGTTTCTTGATATTTTATTTGTGGGGAAATAACTTTCTCATTGTTTTTAAACTCATCAAGAAAACCAACTTCAGCAAAATAAATTTCACTTTTTCCATTCATATACGCAATCTTATTTTTAGAAGCATCAACAACAACTAAATGACGCAAGCCTGACTCTAACCCTTTAAGTTGAGCACTTCTATAAATTTTACCTTCCTGTATATCGTGATAAACAATAAAGCCTTTGCCATCAATCATCAGTGCCATGGAGGCATCTTCAGAAATAGAACTATGCAAAACTTTATCAATTTTATATTTATCAAGGGATAAAGTGACTTTTTCTGCGACAACAGCAGGCTTAAATAATGGATACACTTCTAAAAAAAGATATATCAAAATAAGACAAACCATTGAAACAATAAGAATACCGCCGCATGTAATTGCGTAACGCGCAAGGTTATCTTTCCAGTAACGGATACGGAGACTCCGCTCGCTGATAAAATCTGAAAGAGAATAGTTTGATTTTTGGGGCATGTTATTAAGATTCATAGGTGTACACAATGTGGGGTGGATTATTGCAGAATTGTGACCCAATGGAAACTTATGGCAAAAAAGATTTGGTCGCCTTTTTAATGACAAGAGCGACACAATATTTTTTTGTGCCGCTCCTACCAAAATTCAAACGTTCAGGCTGATACCAAACTTTTAATGTGAAAGCTTGGCGTCAAGCATGCCAACCTGCTTGGTTAAAGCATTAGCATTAACTAAATCTAACTGCTTAAATATAACCTGTGCGGGAAGAGGAATATAACCATCCTTAAGAACAGCTTGTTGGCCTTCGCGAGATAAAACCATTTTCAAAAACTCTTTTTCAAGAGGCTTCAAAGATTCATTCGGTTTTTTATTTACATAAACATAAAGCGCTCTAGACAAAGGATAGCTTCCATCTAGTGCTGTTTTTGCATTAGCCTCAATAGCTTTACCTGTTTTATTAAGAGATAACATTTTAGTGTTCGCTGTTTTATAGCCTATCCCTGAATAACCAATACCATTCAATGAGCTGCTAACAGACTGAACAACAGAAGCGGAACCTGGCTGCTCGTTAACTGTTGTTTTAAAGTCGCCTTTACAAAGCGCCTCTTCCTTAAAATAACCATAGGTACCAGAAACAGAGTTACGACCAAATAACTGAAGCTCTTTGCCGCTCCAATTTCCTGTCAAACCAAGATCGCCCCATGTTTTAACTTCTTTTGCATAACCGCACTTTCGTGTAGAAGAAAAAATGGCATCCAGTTGCGCGATGGTTAATTCATTTAAAGGATTATCCTTATGAACGAAAACAGCCAAGGCATCAATTGCTACAGGAATTGCCGTAGGTTTATAACCATATTTTTTCTCAAAAGCCTCGATCTCATTATCTTTCATTTTACGGCTCATTGGCCCTAGATTAGCCGTTCCTTCTGTTAAAGCAGGCGGCGCCGTAGAAGAGCCAGCTGCTTGAACTTGAATATTAACGTTAGGGTATTGCTTTTTAAAAGCCTCTGCCCAAAAGGTCATTAAATTTGCAAGCGTATCAGATCCAATACTGGTTAAATTACCTGAAACACCTGACGTTTTTTGATAGCCAGAAATAGATGCATCGACGCCTTCAGCCAAAACATGATGGCCAAAAGACATACAAAAAACAGCCCCAGCAACGCCATTTAAAACACGCTTCATTGAAGTCATAAAACTCTCCTAAAATTAACTACCTATTTGACGAACTGGAGTCTACGCGCAAATTATGACAGTTTTTTTGCAAAAGATTTTTATACCCATTCTTTCTTAATTAAAAAATCGCGGTAAAGACGAGCCTCTTCTGTTCCTTCATGCGGCTGCCAATTATATTCCCAGTGAACAATCGGCGGTAGCGACATTAATATAGACTCGGTTCTGCCTCCACTTTGCAAACCAAAAAGCGTGCCCCGATCATAAACCAGATTAAATTCAACATAACGCCCGCGACGATAACACTGAAAAGTACGCTCTTTTTCTTCGTAAGCATTGCCTTTTCTTTTTTGAATAATTGGAAGATACGCTTCAAGAAAGCCTGCACCCACGTCAAAAGTAAATTGCTTGCTTTGCTCAAAGCCCATAGAAGAAAAATCATCGAAAAAAATACCACCTATTCCTCTGGGCTCTTTTCGATGCTTGAGATAAAAATACTCGTCACACTGATTTTTAAGTGAAAAATACAAATCATTATCATAACGATCACAGATATTTTTTGCTGTACGATGCCAGTGAATACAATCCTCTTCAAAACCATAGTAAGGCGTTAAATCAAATCCACCCCCAAACCACCAAATAGGTTTTGAGTTTGGTTTTTGGCTTATAAAAAATCGAATATTCAAATGGGTTGTCGGCACATAAGGATTTTTAGGGTGCATCACTAAAGAAAGACCCATTGCTTGAAAAGGCATACCGGCTAATTCTTTTCGATGCACTGTTGCTGAAGGCGGTAATTCACTACCCATTACATGAGAGACATTTACGCCCCCTTTTTCAAAAACATCACCACCCACCATGACTCGCGATACACCACCCCCACCGGCAGGATATGACCAAACATCTTCTTGAAAAGTCCCTTTTCCATCAATTTGTGCTAGCTCATGACAAATTTTATTTTGTAGTTTTTTGAATTGCTCATTGAGCTCAAGAACATCAATTTCCATGGAATTTTTTTAACCTCTTAATGTACATCCTGATCGAAGGTCGACAATGATACTGGGAACCCCGGGTGTTAAAAGCCGCCCAGGCACAATATAGTTTAATTTTTTGCGCATTGTCTTTAGTTGATAATAAGAGCGGGCTGGTGCTAAACCAGAAAAATTCGCGCTTGTTGAAACAATGGGTGATTTAAAATAATACGAGATGCCTTTAATTGCAGAATGTCTGCTAACACGAATAGCAACGCTATCTTTTCCACCTGAAATCCAATGGGGAATCAATCCAAAATGAGGGATTACCCATGTTACAGGACCCGGCCAAGACGCGGTTATTTTTTTTATTTCTTCTGGCTGTAGCTGGTTTAATAAGAAGGAGAAAAAACTTATATCGCCTGCAGCAAGAATAAGACCTTTTTCAATTGGCCTATTCTTAAGCTCAAGCAAGGCACAAACGCTGCTGTAATCAAAAGGATTGCAACCCAAACCATAAACACCCTCGGTAGGATAGGCAATTAAGCCTCCCTCTCTTAAAACAGCAGCAGCTTGACGCCAGCGATATAAACTCACAAGACTATGGCTTTCTCAGTTTTTTCAAAAGCTCATCATTTTTCTGCAGAATTTTTTCGGCTTGTTTTTGTCGATCAGCCTTCAGCTTTTCAAGCAATACCTCATCCTCTAGCGCAAACATTTGCGCTGCTAAAAATCCTGCATTTTTAGCACCCGCCTTACCAATTGCAACCGTTGCAACGGGAATACCTGCTGGCATTTGAACGGTTGAAAGCAGCGCATCAAATCCATTTAAAGGGCCTGAATCAATAGGCACACCAATCACCGGCTTCACCGTATTAGCGGCAACAGCACCGGCTAAATGAGCAGCCATACCTGCTGCGCAAATAAATACCTTACAGCCTCTTGCATCTGCTTCTTTTACATACTGATGCGTTGCTTCTGGTGTGCGATGAGCAGAAGACACACGAATTTCAAATGGAATGCCAAAGCTATTTAAAACATCAACACTGCCTTCCATTACAGATAAGTCAGAGTCTGACCCCATTAATATGGCAACAAAAGCATCACTCATCACTACACCTTTCAATAATTAATTATTTAAATAGAATCCTTCACCCAAGAGATCCTCGATAGCAGATCCATACTCAACGTAATTGGAATCACCGAGGAGGCGGCAAGCAAGTGAACCCCATGAGCATAGATAAACTATGTGATTGGGGTGAG
>CAMAPQ010000048.1 GCA_945860125.1 Klebsiella pneumoniae | reverse complement strand
TGTCATAGAGAATCTCAGCGATCATAAATGGGATTAATATGAAATCAAAATAGGCGAGTGAAAGCGCAAAAATAGCAAATTTAAGTCTTTTTCTTGTAATAAAAAATAATTACAAAGACTTAATTGGCCACTATGCGGAATGACGGCTGTATTATCGAACAAAAAAAGGTACTCGGGGGGTTACAGGCTGAAAGCCCCTTCTTAAACTCATGGATTGCGACCCAAAAAAGCCAAGCAGGGATCGCTATAGCCAAAGAACTGCATGAAAATATTTTAAATCATCAGATTGAGTGCCGCTTTCAGCGCACCGTTAAGGCAATTGAAAAAAATTCAGATTCTTTTACGGTTATCACTGAAGCTGTCACACAAAATGGTTTTTTAGAAGAGGCTTCATTAAAAGAAGATCTAGCGATCACCTCCAAAATCGTTGTAATTGCCTCAGGTGTTTATGCGGCCACAGGCAATCTAAAACCTACTGAAAATATGATTTTTGGCCCCGGCAAAAAAATTATTGAAACATCCTTTGAAAATAAGCGCGTTGCGATTTTAGGCGGTGGCGATAATGCTTTTGAAAATTATTTTTTCATCAAAGAGCGTGGCGCAAAAGCGGTGCATATTTTTGCGCGCTCTATTCGTGCACGCAAAGAATTTTTGGAGCGAGTGACACCTAACGATGTGTTTTTCGGTCATCATTCTATAGACGAAGATCAATTAAGGGTGAATCAACAAAGTTATGATTATATTGTCGTAATGTACGGCTGGATGCCTGCTATTTTTTTTATAAAAAATCTTAAGCTAGAATGAGATAGCAAAGGATTCTTGCAAACTGATGCTCAATGCCAAGCTTCAATTAAGAATATCTTTGCGATTGGTGAGGTAACACAAAAAATGTATCCTTGCTGTGTAACAGCAATGGCAGAGGGTGTCACTGCTGCCAAAGCGATACAACACGAACTAGAGCATGAGAGTACGAAACGTTTTATTGAAAAACTACAACAATAATCGTTCTATGTTTCATTACTCAATTTCCCATACAACATCTAATGTTTTAGCCGCTTTTACATCATCTAAACGGGTAACAGGTAACGTGTGAGGTGCCTTTTTAATTAGCTCAGGTGTTTCTTGTGCTTCTTGTAATATTTTTTTTAAGGCATCCACAAATTCATCTAGCGTTTCTTTACTTTCTGTTTCGGTAGGCTCTATCAACCAGCATTCAGGTACAAGTAAAGGAAAATAAGTGGTGGGCGCGTGATAACCATAATCAAGCAGTCTTTTCGCAAAATCCATAGCGTTTAATTGCTGTTCTTTTAGTGCTTGTTTAAAAGTAATAATAAATTCATGCGAGGCACGGCGCGAGGGATAAGCTAGATGAAAGCCTGCTTTTTCCATAGCTTTCATTAGATAGTTTGCATTTAATGTTGCAATTTCTGCGACTCGTTTTAAACCTTCTTTACCCAGTACAGCTGCATAAAAATAAGCGCGCAATAAAACGCCTGCATTTCCCATAAAAGTACTTAAACGGCCAATAGAAGAAGGTACTTCTTGTGGGGTTGAGAAACGATAAAAAGCTTGGCCCTTTTTGTCTTCTTTCACGACAAATGGCGTGGGTAGATAAGGGAGTAGGCGATTATTAACGGCAACAGGGCCAGAGCCTGGGCCGCCGCCGCCATGGGGTGTCGCAAAAGTTTTATGTAGATTAATGTGTAACACATCAAAGCCCATCTCACCTGGCTTAATTTTTCCTACAACAGCATTTAAATTAGCGCCATCATAATAAAGTAAGCCACCTGCTTGGTGCACAATTTCAGCAATTTTTAAAATGCCACGCTCAAATACGCCACAAGTAGAAGGGTTGGTGAGCATAAGGCCGGCAGTTTTAGGGCCAACCGCTTCTCTTAGTGCTTCAACATCTACATCACCTTCATTCGTAACAGGAATTTCTCTTACTGTAAAACCACACATAGTTGCTGTGGCAGGGTTAGTGCCGTGTGCTGCGGTAGGAACGAGAATTTCAGTTCGTTCAATATCATTTCTTGCCGCATGATACGCTTTAATCATTGCCACACCTGCAAACTCACCTTGTGCGCCTGCCATGGGTGAAAGAGAGACACCTTGCATCCCCGTTACTTCTGCTAAAACATTTTGCAAGTCATAAAAGCATGCTAATACACCTTGAGAGCATTCTGGTGGTGCAAGCGGATGACGACCTAAAAACCCAGGTAGCATTGCCGATTTATGGGCGCCACGCGGGTTATACTTCATGGTGCAAGATCCTAGAGGATAAAACTGAGTATCAATTGAAAAGTTTTTTCTAGAAAGATTCGTATAGTGACGAACAACATCTAACTCTGATACTTCTGGCATCAGCGGCTTACTTTTTCGTAAGTGACCTGCTGGAATTTTAAAATACTGACTATATTGTTGTTCATTCACTGATAACAGTTGTGCGTTTGAATAGCGATTGTTGCGATTTTTCTCAAAAATAAGCATAGGTAGTATGGCCTGTGAAATATTCGTTGTTTTGCTTAATTCGTATTACTTAGGACTTACGCAGAATTGTTCCAGCAAGGCGTCCTGACGAAGACAGTACACGCTTGTACGGCGAGGCAGGACAACAAAGCTGGGCGATTTTGCGTAAGTCCTATTACTGTAAAATCTGCTTTAATGATTCAACATATGTCTTAATATCATCTTCATTTTTTGTTTCCGTCACACAAACTAGCAAACAGTTTTCGAATGCCGTATCAATAAAGCCTAAAGGAAGGCCGGCAATAATATTAAATTCGCTTAGCATGCGCGCTGCAATTTTCTCAGCAGAAAAGGGCAGTTCAATGACAACTTCGTGAAAGAACTCGCCTGAAAATCGTTTTTTTATGCCTAGTTTTGTTAGTGCATCCATTAACATGCTGCATTGAATATGACTTTGAATAGCGCTTCTTTTAAGGCCTTCGTGCCCCATTATGCTCATGTAGATTGTTGCCGCAGTGACGGCTAAACCCTGATTAGTACAAATATTTGAGGTCGCTTTTGAGCGGCGGATATGCTGTTCACGCGCTTGTAGTGTGAGCGTAAAGCCAATCTTGCCATTCATATCGGTTGTTCTACCCACAATGCGCCCTGGCATATGTCGTATCAGACTTTTTTTGGTGGCCATAAAGCCAAAGTACGGGCCACCTGAAGAAAGAGGTATGCCGAGTGACTGACCTTCTCCCACAACAATGTCTGCCCCTTTATCACCCCATTCGCCCGGTGGTGTAATGAGCGCTGCCGCAATAGGATTAATAGATGCAATGACTAAACAATTATGTTGATGCGCCCATCGTGTTACTTCATCTGCATTCTCAAGAATGCCAAAAAAATTAGGTTGTTGGATGACAACAGCAACGAGATCAGTTGCCTGTATCTTGTGTAAGGTTTCTTCAATTTTTCCGCTGTTTTTATCAAAAGCGACGCATTCAAGTTCAATATTTTGATACTTAACAATGTTTTCGCATGTTTGAACATAGTGAGGATGAATGCCACCTAACAAGAGTACTTTTTTCGTATTTTTTTTATGAGTTGCACGAACCGCCATTAAAATAGCTTCCGCTAAAGCACTGGCGCCATCGTACAGTGAGGCGTTAGAAACTTCCATGCTCGTCAAATGAGCAATCATGGTTTGATATTCATAAATCGTCTGTAATGTGCCTTGGCTGGCTTCTGCTTGATAGGGCGTATAAGAGGTTAAAAATTCTCCGCGAGAGACTAACTCCCATACGGCTGAAGGAATATGATGCTCATAAGCGCCTGCCCCTAAGAAGCACTGAAAGCCTGCATCTTGTGCAGCACGTTTTTGCATAATACGCATTACTTCCATTTCTGAGCGGCCAGCAGGTAACTGATTAACGGCACCCGTTACTTTAAGTGCTTCAGGAATTTCATCAAAAAGTGCTTCAAGAGAGGGGGCGCCAATTGCGCTCAGCATCTGAGTGATTTCTTCATTAGTATGTGGAATAAAAGGCATTGTGTCGCGTTCCTATTCTAATGCTGCTTAAGGTTGCTTCATTTTGATATTGTTTGGTTCAGCGTGCCAGAGAAAAGCACCCTTAACCTTGGAGATGAATTAGCTGTGCGTCATGGCTTCATATTGTGATGCGTTCAGTAGCTTGGCTATTTCTGTGGTGTCAGCCAGTTCAATATGAAATAACCAGCCATCACTATAATTGCTTTGATTAACAAGACCTGGATCATTTTGTAGGCTTTCATTTATCTTGATAATTTTGCCGGAAACGGGCGCATAAATATCAGATGCCGCTTTTACTGATTCAATCACGGCCACTTCTTGACCCATCTGCACATCAGCACCCATTTCAGGCAGATCAACATAAACGACATCGCCTAGCGCATCTTGGGCATGATCAGTAATGCCAACAATGCCAATATTGCCTTCCACTCGCAACCATTCATGTGTTGCTAAGTATTTTAATTCTTGAGGTACCTTATGCATCTCTTCATCCCCTAAAATCCAATCTATGTTGTTTGAAACGACGGGCTATTCTAGTTGCTAGAATAGCATTTGCAAAGAAAATTAATAGGATAGAACTTACGTAAAACTGCCCAGCTTCGTTGTCACGCTTCGCCGTACGATTTGTACTGTCTTCAGCGTGACGCCTTGCTGGAACAATTTTGCGTAAGTCCTCTAGGAGAGAAACTAATGAAGTTATGCGCGCTGTCTGATTTACACAATGACACGAGTAAAGAATTTATTGTGGCAGAAAAATCTATTTTTGTGGTTAAAAAAGAGGGGAAAGTCTTCGCTTATCACAACAATTGTCCTCACTTAAGTGTGCGGCTTGAGTATCGAGATAATGATTTTTTAGACTCAGAAAAACAATTTATTATTTGTTCAAATCACGGTGCGTTATTTCATATTGAAGATGGTTATTGTGTCTTTGGACCTTGCCAAGGAAGATCTTTAAAAAAACTGTCCCTTAAAATAGATGAAGGCTATTTATATCTATTAGAAATGCCTTTTTAAGGCTTTTTATTTTTTTAGTGATTTTTACTCATTTTAAAGAGGACATTTGCTGCTTTTTTTTAGGAATTTGTGAATAGACTCTCATAACAAAACTCTGCTAAGGCTAATAATCCCCTTGTCGCTTGCAATCGACTTTGTTAGATACGATAACTAATGAGGTAATTCAAAATTGAGTTGACAAGGGTGTTTTTATTTTCATCCGAACATTAGAGAAAGACTTAAATTAAAGCCTTTCTCTTTTTTCTTAAGATCCGGTTTTTCGTTGTTATTTTGCTGCAATGCTTATGTTGCAGCAACAGGAGATTTCTATGCTTAAAAAACAGTATGTCATCAAACAAACTTCTTTTTGTTTGAAAGCGCTGATGATATGTCTTAGTGTTATTTGTTCTGTCTATGCTAATGCAGCCCCTGTTCAGATACTCTCAACGAGTCCTTTAGCGGCAGCGGTTAATGTCGCGCTAGATTCTGAAATTGTACTTACTTTTAATCAGGAAATTAATCCTACACAAATAAAAATTCTGACTTCTTATTATCCCTCCAGCACCAGTTCAACGCCTTCTTATGTGAATGGCAAAATATCCTACGCCAATAAAGTGCTCAGATTCAAACCGTCTGACAATTTAGCGGGGAATATGAAGTATACGGTTGATTTCAAAAATATGGTGAGCACCGTAGGTGGTACAACGTTACCCCAGTATATTTTTCAGTTCACCACTAAACCTAATGCAGCACCGGTTGCACAATCGCAAACGCTTAATACGCCCAAAAGTACGCCCATTAGTTTTAAGCTGACGGCAACAGATGCTGAAAATGATGTGATGTATTTTATTCCAAGCACTAATTTTCGTTATGGTGTTTTATCCGGTACCTCACCTAATTATACCTATACGCCCAGTGCCAGTTTTACCGGCCAAGATAGTTTTACTTTTTATGCGCGTGATGTTGTTCGTAATGTTTCTAATACAGCAACCATTGCAATTAATGTGGGCTCTTCTTCCTCCACACCACCGCCGCCTTCAACCACTGTAACGAATACAGCACCCGTGGCTAGTTCTCAAAGTGTTTCTGTTGTAACAGCGCTATCCTCTGCAATTAGATTGATGGCGACAGACAGAGAAAATAATGCTTTAACGTATACCGTCACAAGAGCACCCTTAAGAGGCACGTTAACGGGTACGCCGCCTAATTTATCTTATGTTTCTCAGGCAGGTTACGTAGGGAGTGACAGCTTCACTTTCACGGCAAAGGATGCAGCGCTTACTTCAAATACCTCGACCGTCTCTATTAATGTTTTAGCTATTGAACGATCTGTTCCGCAAGCTTTCGTCTTGAGTGTTGCAAAAACATCAGGCGGCAATGTTTCCGGTGGTGGAATTAATTGTGGTGCATTGTGCTCAGCTAAGTTGAATACAAATACGGCTGTTCAGCTCACCACCACGGCTGAATCAGGTTATGTTTTTGATCATTGGGAAGGTGATTGTGCTGGTTACAATGGTTGTAGTTTAACGATGAATGCTGCAAAAACAGTTAAAGCCGTTTTTACCTCAACAAATTCAAATGATGTTTGTCAAGGTTTAGTGACAGATAAAAACCCAAGAGCAATTGTGCCTGTGGCTCAACCTGCGGTGAAAGGTAGTTATATTGATCCTGCTTTTGGTACTAGGATTGTTCGCGTCACAAAAGCACCTTTAGGTTCTGCTATTAAACCAGTATATAGCACCACTCAAACTTGGAATGCAGATGAGTCAATGATGTTGTTGTATCAAGTGGGAGGCACCTTCCATCTTTATAATGGGAAAACGTATGATCCTATTCGTGTCTTGTCTGATGTACGTCCTGCCAATATTGAAGGTTTGTTCTGGCATACATCACGTCCTGAGATACTTTACTATCTGGATGCCACAACTAAAAAAGCGGTTGAATATAATGTTTTAACGCGTGTTAAAACAGATATTGCGGATATGGCGCCCGTATGTAATTCAGGCATTACCGGTGGCGAAGATATTATGTTTACATCGTGGGATAGTAACACTATAGGTTTCAGGTGCATGAGCAGTGCTGGCATGATAGGAAGCTTTATTGATATTGCGAAAAGATCAGTAGGGTCTACGCTAAATCTTGCAAGTGCAGGCTATACCAATTTTTATGCGCCTCAGCCATCTGCTAGTGGAAAGTATTTCTATCTTGGTGGAAATGTTTTATCTCGCAACTTAACGTTTGTCTCAAAGTTAGACTTGGGAAATTTTGCAGAACATTCTAGTTTGGGACAAGATCATTTAGGGCGAGATAGTTATAATATTGTCTCATTTGATGTAGGTCCACGTGGCTGTGATATTGGCAGTATGGTGAATTACACGCTTGAAACAGGTGAGTGCCGCGTCTTGGTTGGTCCTAAAACGGGTTATCCTTATACGCCAAGTAATACCCATGTTTCCGCTCTTGCGTATAAAAATCCAGGTTGGCTTGCTGCTTCTAGCGTAGGCAAGATTTTTACAACAGCCTCTGAGACAAAAACGCCACCAGTACTATCCGGTGAGATCTATCTTGCTAGCACCAATCCAAATAACACACCAGTTTGTCGGGTTGGTCATCATCGTTCATGGGGCAAGTCAGGCAAGATGGGTTACTGGTCAGAACCACATGTGGTGGCTAGCCCAACTGCAACACGTTTAATACTCGGAAGTGATTGGCATAACTCCGGCAGTGTTGATACGTATATCATTGAGTTACCTAGTTACAGAAGATAAAAGCTGAAGGTTGTATTGCAGATAGTTTTTATTAAGAAAAAAGCGCCTATCTTAGGATCAGGCGCTTTTTTTTATGTCGGATATGTCGGATATGGCAAATTACAGCCATCCAGATTTTCTAAAGCGATAATAAAGATAGGCACAACTTCCGCCAATAAGGCTTAGTGCGAAGAAATAACCATAGCGCCATTTAAGCTCTGGGATATTTTCAAAATTCATACCCCATACGCCAGCGAATGCTGTTGCCACACCAAAAATAGCTGCCCAAGCAGCAAGCCGTTTATTTACGTCAGTTTGATCAATCGTGACCATGGAAAGATTAACTTGAATGGCTGTGCCAACAGTATCTCTTATAGAATCTATCACCATATTGATGCGATAAAGATGATCATATACATCGCGAAAATAGTCTTGAGTATTAATACAAATAGCAGGCACGCGTCCACCATATAGTTTTGCGACCGCTTCCATTAAGGGGCCTACTGCATGCTTAATCACAGTCAGTTTGCGTTTGAGTTGGTATAACCGTTCGATATTTGTGCGTTCTATACCCTTCGTAAATATTTGCTCTTCAATCATTTCTAGCTCACTCTCCAGCGTACTGACAACTTGAAAATAACGGTCAACCACTGAATCCATGAGCGCATATAAAACAAAAGCAGGCCCTTGCTTAAATAAATGAGGTTCATTTTCACAGCGTTCACGCACTGTTGAAAATCCCTTATTGCTATGGTTGCGAACAGATAAAATATAGTTTTGTGCAGCAAAGATATCAACTTCACCGACAGATAATGCGCCGTTGACAATATCCACCATGTGCAATACCGTGAATAATGAATCACCGTATTCCTCAATTTTTGGGCGCTGATGGCCGTGGCTTGCATCTTCAACTGCCAGTGCGTGTAAACCAAATTCATTTTTCATTTGAGTTAGCTCAGCTGCATCGGCATCTTGTAACGCAACCCAGACAAAGTGATGCGGAAGATCGATATAGTCGCTAATTTCCTCTACCGTAATATCTTTGAGTTTTTTTCCATCCAAATAGACAATACAATTCACCAGCATAGTTAAACCTCATAATGATTTTTAGCTAAGAATAGCTTGTTCATCTTATTTAAAGGCATATAATTCGCCTTTTTTGCAAGGAAATCACGTTTTAAGAGGAGCAATCATGAACGCAGCTGGGGTAAGTTCAATCGCTGATTTTTTGACAATTGAGTCATGTGTGGGGCAAACACCTCTCGTGAAGTTGCAACGATTAAATAAAAATAATAATACGCTGCTTCTAAAGTTAGAAGGCAACAACCCAGGTGGCTCAGTAAAGGATCGTGCGGCTTATCATATGATTTCCCAAGCAGAACAAGCCGGCATCATTAAGCCGGGTGATACCTTGATTGAAGCCACAAGTGGGAATACCGGTATTGCGCTTGCCATGGTTGCGGCAATTAAAGGCTATCGCATGATTTTGATTATGCCAGAAAACTTAAGTATTGAGCGGCGTGCGTCAATGAATGCCTATGGTGCTGAGTTTATTTTGGTGACGAAAGCGCAAGGTATGGAAGGGGCGCGTGATTTAGCACAAGCGATGCAAAAGGAAGGAAAAGGCTTAGTACTTGATCAGTTTAGTAACCAGGCGAATCCCTTAGCCCATTATAAAACAACCGGCCCTGAGATCTGGCGCGATACCAAGGGGCAAGTTACCCATTTTGTGAGTGCTATGGGCACAACAGGCACAATTATGGGCGTTTCTCGTTTTTTAAAAGAACAAAATCCAGCCGTGCGTATTATTGGTTTACAACCTGCTGAGGGGGCTATTATTCCTGGTATTCGTCGATGGCCAGCAGCCTATTTGCCTAAAATTTTTGATCGTACCCGCGTGGATGAGGTGCGAGATGTAACGCAAGAAGAAGCAGAAGGCGCAATGCGAAAATTGGCAAAAGAAGAAGGTATCTTTTGTGGTGTTTCTTCGGGAGGCTCAATTGCAGGTGCGCTTAAGTTATCGCAAGAAGTTGAAAATGCTGTGATTGTTGCGATTGGTTGTGATCGGGGCGATCGTTATTTATCCACGGGAGTATTTAATCCATCATGACTTTACTAGTATTTGATATTGAAACTGTGCCGGATACAGAAGCGGGCGCTCGTTTATATGATCTTCAAGGATTAAGCGAAGATGATATCGTGGCGGCTTTGTCACATTTACGTAGGCAGGAATCGCCTAATCAAAAATTGCTGCGCCATCATTTACAGCGCATCGTTGCTATTTCAGTTGTGCGGGTAGATGAAACAGGTATTAACGTTCAGTCATTAGGCGATTTAGAGACGCCTGAAAAAGAACTGATTAAAAAGTTCTTTGCAGGGATTGATTATTATAAACCCACGCTTATTTCATGGAATGGGGGTGGTTTTGATCTGCCTGTGTTGCATTATCGTGCTATGTTACACGGTCTGACGGCCAGTACTTATTGGGATGTTGGCGAGACTAAAACCTTTCCTTCAAAAGGAGACGTTTCGTCAAAGGGTGAGCCACCGTCAAAATGGAATAACTATATTAGCCGGTATCATTTGAAGCATACTGATCTTATGGATTTATTATCGCTTTATCAGCCAAAAGCAACCGCGCGCTTGGATGATATGGCGGTGCTTTTAGGCTTTCCTGGCAAGCTTGGTATGGATGGCAGTCAAGTATGGCCTGCTTTTCAACGGGGTGAGCTGGATAAAATCAGACAATACTGCGAAACCGACGTCTTAAATACTTATTTGGTTTATTTACGTTTTCAGCTGTTTCGTGGTGCTTTAAACCAGTATGAGTATGAGGCGTGTCTGCAAGTGGTGAGAGATTATCTTGCCAAAAACAGTCATCAGCCGCACTTTAAGACATTTTTAGAGATTTGGGAGTAAGAACGCGGATGAGAAAAAATAAAAGAGCAGTATTGAATGATTTGAATCAGCAGGCTGAGGAATCTTTACTGTTTACAGTAGAGTCTTTATCTCATGAAGGGAGAGGGCTTTCAAAAGAACCTTCTGGCAAAAAAGTATTTATTGAAGGTGCCTTGCCTGGTGAAGTTGTTAAAGTTCAGTATACGCAAGGTCATAAACGTTACATGGAAGCACGTGTAACGGAAGTCATCACTGCCTCTGCTGATCGTGCTGAGGCTTTATGCCCTCATTTTGCCCAGTGTGGTGGTTGCTTATTGCAACATATGGAACAGGGCGCCCAAATTCTTTTCAAGCAAAGTATGTTAACTGAACAGTTAAAGCATATTACTGGCACCGAACCTAAAGAGGGTTATTTGCCGCCTGTGACAGGGCCTGCTTATGCTTACCGTAAGCGAGCACGTTTAAGTGTTAAATATGTTGAAAAGAAAGATAAAGTGTTGGTAGGTTTTAGGGAAAAAAGTAGTTCGTTTTTAGTCGATATGAATAGTTGTGTGGTGTTAGATGAGCGCGTCGGTTTAAAGATTGAAGCGTTGAAAAATATGATTATGTCATTATCTATTCGTGCACACATTCCGCAGATTGAAGTAGCTGCTAGTGATGAGGTTGTCGTCCTTATATTTAGATTTCTTGTGGATTGCCAAGCACAGGACTTAAAAATAATCGCTGATTTTTGCAAGGAAAATCAATTTCATTTTTATGCTCAGCGTGAAAAAATTGATTCAATTGTGCGTATTTATCCTCCTTTAAATGAGTTGACACAGACAGCATCCTCTGTGATATCAGACTCTGCGATATCAGATGTAACACCATCTGTAACGCCATTAGAATCACAAGCGCTGCCCTTTCTTTATTATCATTTAGCAGATCAAAATGTACGATTTGCGTGGAAAAGCACAGATTTTACGCAGATTAACCCTAAAATTAACGAGAAAATGGTCGCTTTAGCGCTTGAGTTATTGGATCTTAAAAGCACAGATCAAGTGCTTGATCTATTCTGTGGTTTGGGTAACTTTACCTTACCGATTGCCCGTAAGGCAGCAGCCGTTGTGGGGGTGGAGGGTACTAAAGAAATGGTGCTAAGAGGCAATATGAATGCGTCTTTAAATGATATTCAAAATGCATCTTTTGTATGCGCGAATTTATTTGAAGATTTTTCAGAGATGACGTGGGTTAAAACGCCATTTGATAAAATTTTAATGGACCCCCCTCGGTTGGGTGCTGAAAAAGTGGTTGAAATGATTCATTTATTCACGCATGTCACACGTATTGTTTATGTTTCTTGTCATCCTGCAACCTTGGCAAGGGATGCTGCGCTTTTAGCGCAAAGTGGGTTTTATTTGGTAAAAGCGGGCGTGTTGGATATGTTCCCTCATACTCAGCATGTTGAGTCGATTGCCTTATTCATTAAAAAATAGGACTTTTGCGTAAGCCCTAAAGAATAAGTTTTAGCGCATTAGGTCATTAGAAAATAGGTTTTTTCTTTATGGTGAAGGTTAGAGACGATCATTTGATTTTAAGTGATGGAAGCGTTGACTTAAATGGATGGGTCAATCGCCTCAAGCAGCATACGGAAGTGCGCGAGCCTGCTTTACTGCTTAAAGCCGCCCAGTTTGCTCAGTTTGCTGAGGAAAATGCCAATGTGGCGGAAAACCTATGGGTAAGCAGTAATAGCTTTCTCATGGGCTTAGAGATCTCCTATATTCTTGCAGAATTACAGTTAGATGAGATGGCCCTCATTGCCGGGGTTTTATATCGTGCTGTTCGTGAAAAAAAAGCCACCCTTGATAAGGTTCGCGAACAGTTTGGTAAGGAAGCTGCTGATTTAATTGACGGCGTTCTTCGCATGCTCTCTATTAGTGAAATCACTAGCGCTAAAAATGAAAAAGTATTAGGTCAAGCTGAAGGGCAGCTGAGTAACTTGCGCCGTATGTTAGTCGCGATGGTTGATGATGTGCGTGTGGCGCTCATTAAGCTAGCTGAGAGAACTGTAGCGATACGTGCTGTGATGACAGCAAGCGAAGAAAAACAGCAAAAAGTGGCGAAGGAAATTTTTGATATTTATGCGCCTTTAGCCCACCGTTTAGGGATTGGGCATATTAAATGGGAACTAGAAGATCTCTCTTTTCGTTATTTGCAGCCTGAAGAATATAAAAAAATTGCGAAGCTGTTAGATGAAAAGCGCACTGAGCGTGATCAATATATTGCGCGTGTTAAAACAACCTTAGGTGATGCTTTATCTGCTGTGGGTATTAGGTCTGAAGTCTCAGGGCGTGCTAAGCATATTTACAGCATTTGGCGCAAAATGCAGCGTAAAAATATTAGTTTTTTCCAGGTATATGATATACGCGCTGTGCGCTTGCTCGTGCCTACCTTGCAGGATTGTTATGCCGTGCTCGGTATTGTTCATGGTCTTTGGCAGCATATCCCAAAAGAATTTGATGACTATATTACAACCCCCAAAGACAATGGTTATCGCTCTTTGCATACAGCTGTTTTAGGCCCAGAAGGAAAAGTTTTAGAAGTACAAATTCGTACCGCAGATATGCACTCTGAAGCAGAGTTAGGGGTTTGTGCGCATTGGCGCTACAAGGAAGGCGCAAAAGCGAAAGGTGAGCGTGCTTATGAGCAAAAAATTGCGTGGCTTCGTCAGGTTTTAGATTGGCAAGAAGAGCTGGGCGATGCGGCTATGAGTAGTTTTGTATCGCAGTTTCGACAAGATGTCTTAGATGATCGTGTTTATGTATTTACGCCAGAAGGACATGTTGTTGATCTTGCAATGGGCGCCACACCGATTGATTTTGCTTATCATATTCATACAGAAGTAGGGCATCGTTGTCGGGGTGCTAAAATAAATGGTCGTATTGTTCCTTTAAGTCAGCCGTTAAGAAATGGCGATCAAATTATTATTATTACGGCAAAAGAAGGTGCGCCTAGCCGCGATTGGCTGGCAGGTGGTACACACTTCGTCCGCACTTCAAGAGCGCGCGCAAAAATTCAGCACTGGTTTAGACAGTTAGAGAATGAGCCTAATATTCGTGAAGGAAAAGTTATGCTAGACAAGGAATTGTCACGCTTATCTTTAACCCATCAAGAAGTAGATTGGCAAAAAGTAGCGGCTTTTTTCAAACTAAAAACAACAGATGAATTTTTTGCCGATGTGGGTGCCGGTGCAATTAAAGTGACCCAGGTACTCAACGCGTTACAAGCCTTGGTTTTACCTGAAGACGCAGATTATGCACAGATTGTCACTTTAAAAAAAGCGCAAGTGCAAGTTAAAAAGCAGGATGTATTGATTGAGGGCGTGACAAATCTTTTAACGACGTTGGCAGGTTGTTGTAAGCCTGTGATGGGCGATCCTATTACAGGCTATGTTACTCAAACGCGTGGTATTACGATTCATCGTAATGATTGCCGTGCATTGGAATTATTACAGTCGCAGGATCCTGATCGTATATTAGAAGCAAAATGGGAGCGTGATCAAGATCGGCTCTATACGCTTGATCTTTTCTTGCAAGCACATGATCGGCAGGGTTTATTGAGAGATGTAGCGACAGCGTTAGCTGCTCAGCGTGTGAACTTAACGCAAATTAACACGCTCTCAAAACCAGATGACAAAGCAGAAATGCGCATGACGGTAGAAGTAAAAAGTGTCAGTCAACTGGGTGGTGTTTTAACAAGGTTATCGCAAATAGCAGGCGTTATAGAGGTTGGTCGATTTAAAGCATGATACAAGATACCTTTCATCGAAATATTACTTATATTCGTCTGTCGGTGACGGATCGCTGTGATTTTCGTTGTGTTTATTGTATGAGCGAAAAAATGGTTTTTTTGCCAAGAGAAGCCGTCTTATCTTTTGAAGAGCTTTATCAAATAGCAGAAAGTTTTGTAGGCTTAGGCGTAAATAAAATACGGTTAACAGGTGGTGAACCTTTAGTGAGAAGGGGTCTTGTTGATTGGATTAAAGAGTTACGTAAGCTGGTTGGCTTAGAGAAATTAGCCTTAACAACTAATGGTTCACGGTTAGCTGAGTATGCTGAGGCCTTAAAAAAAAATGGCTTAAGTTCAGTTAATATAAGCCTTGATAGTTTAGATGAGGCACAATTTGCGCGCATTACCCGTACTGGTCAGCTTAAAAAAGTATTAGAAGGCATTGATGCCGCCATTGAAGTAGGTTTGCCGGTTAAAATTAATGCTGTGATGATGAAAAATTATAATCAGGATGAAATTTTGTCTTTGGTTAATTTTACACGCCTTAAGAAAATTGATTGTACGTTTATTGAAGAAATGCCGCTGGGTACGATTACTGAACATGAAAGAGCGTTAAGTTATCTTTCGAGTGATGAAGTTTTTGATGTTATTAACCGTGAATATAAACTCTCAGCTCTTTCTTCTTCAACTTCTGCTTCTTCATCCGCGACTTCTTTAGAGGGCGATTTTTCAAACGGCGGCCCTGCACGTTATTTTTCAATGGCAGATAGCTTATCTAAAATAGGCTTTATTTCACCCCACTCGCATAATTTTTGTGCAGAATGTAACCGTGTGCGTCTCACCGTAGAAGGGCGTTTACTTTTATGTTTGGGCAATGAACATAGCGTTGATTTAAAAAAAATCATGCGTGATCCTGCTTTTCATCCTGCACAACTCACAGAAGCAATTATTGAGGCCATGAAGATAAAGCCTCAGCAACATTATTTCGATATAACATCCAGCACGCCGCAAATTGTCCGTTTTATGAATATGACCGGGGGATAACTTGAAAGAGAAAGTCATGCATCAAGAAGTAAGTGAGTTAGTGCCTTTAAATATTGCCGTGTTAACGGTGTCGGATACCCGCACTGAACAAAGTGATCATTCTGGCAATTATTTGAAAGAGGTGATTCAAAAAGATAAGCATATTTTTACCGATAAAAAAATTGTAAAAGATGATAAATATCAAATACGCGCCGTCTTATCCGAATGGATTTTTTCCCCCCAAGTCGAAGTTATTATTATTACCGGCGGAACAGGTTTTTCAGGGCGTGATACCACACCAGAAGCGGTGCTTCCTTTATTAGATAAAGAAATGCCAGGATTTGGCGAGCTTTTTCGTAATGTCTCTTTTGAGGAAATTTCAACCTCAACCATTCAATCTCGCGCATTAGCAGGCTATGCTAATTTCACACTGATTTTTTGTTTGCCAGGTTCAACGCATGCTTGTGAAACGGGTTGGGAGAAAATTATTAAAAGTCAGCTAGATGCGCGTTTTAAGCCTTGTAACTTTGTTAGTTTGGTTAAGCGAAGGTATGCTTGAAGAGAAAAGGGGCAGGACATCTAAGCTACGTTTACCACGCCTATTTACAGCGCTAAGAGCGTCTTTTAAAGAAGGCTACACTTCTACCCATCTTCTTAAAGATATTATAGCGGGTTTAATTGCCGGTATTATTGCGATACCGCTTGCCATGGCTTTTGCGATTGCAAGCGGTATTCCGCCTCAATATGGGCTTTATACTTCGGTTATTGCCGGTTTTTTTATTGCTTTGTTTGGTGGTGCCCGCTTCAATATCTCGGGCCCTACAGCGGCTTTTGTTGTTCTTCTATTGCCGATTACCCAACAATATGGTTTGGGTGGTTTATCGCTTTGTACGCTGATGTCGGGTGTCATTCTTATTTTTCTGAGTGTGTCAGGTTTAGGCAGTTTAGTTAGATTTGTACCTTACCCTGTTACAACTGGTTTTACGGCAGGTATTGGGATTGTTATTGCAGCGCTTCAATTGCCAGATTTATTAGGGTTAGAGCGCATGACAGGGTTTGCCCATTTCCATGAAAAAATAGGGCATGTATTTTCTCATCTTTTAGCTTTTCAATGGTTCGAAGCAGTAACAGGTATTGTTACTCTTTTAACGTTTATTGTTTGGTCGCGCTTTAAAATAGCCATTCCAACGCATCTTGTTGCCTTATTTATCGGTACATTTTTTTCATTGATGCTTGAAAATATTTTTCCCCCTATTAAAATTGCAACGATTGCTACGCGTTTTCATTATGAGATGCAAGGTGTAACTGGTAACGGTATTCCGCCTTTTTTACCTGAGTGGGTTTGGCCTTGGGCTTTACCTAACGCAGCTGGCCAGCCTATTGGTTTTTCTTTTGATTTATTTCGCGCATTATTGCCGCCTGCATTAGGGATTGCTATTTTAGGTGCAATTCAATCTTTACTTTGTGCCGTGGTCGCAGATGGTATGACGGGGAAAAAACATCATTCAAATGGTGAGTTGCTGGGGCAGGGTTTAGGCAATGTTATTGCCCCTTTTTTCGGCGGAATTGTAGCAACCGCGGCTATTGCTCGCACCAGTACAAATGTCCGCACGGGTGCTCAATCACCTATTTCCGCTATGATTCATGCGATCGTCGTACTTTTTGCAATTGTTTTTTTGTCTACCGTTTTATCTTATATTCCTATGAGTGCGCTTGCTGCTGTATTAATAATGGGTGCTTATAATATGGCGGACTTTAAGCATTTTTTGCATATTTTAAAAGTGGCGCCTAAAAGTGACGTAGTTGTTTTGATGGTGTGTTTTATTTTAACGGTGATGTTTGATATGGTTTTGGCAGTTGCCGTTGGTTTAGTGTTAGCTTCTTTGTTATTTATTAAAAGAATGAGTGAGCTGACGCAAGTGATGAATGTGACAAATAATGCTCACTCCCACGATCATTTTTTGCCTGATTTCGTTCAGTTATATGATGTAAATGGGGCTTTATTTTTTGGGGCGGCGGAATTAGCACTAGAAAATATCTATCTTGTTAATCCTAAACTTAAACTCGTCATCTTAGATATTTATGATGTGCCGCATATTGATATGACAGGGATTGTCGCATTGGATTCATTAGCCAATAAGCTGAGAACCCAAAAGATTGGGCTTGTTTTATTAGGCGCAGGGTCTGGTATTGTTAAAGCAATGTTTAAGGCGGGTTTTGCAGCGAGAGAAGGCATCTATTTTGCGAATGATTGGTCTTTCGTGCAGACGATTATTTTAAGATATGCTCATCAAGCTGAACGCCAATAATATTACCATCAATATTATTAATAGTGACTTCAACGGGTGCTTTCATTGATTTTGCTTGTTGAAGTTTTGCAATAATAAGGCGGTTAGTTGCGTTATAAATTGCAACCATTCCTTCAAAATGAACCATAATGCTCTCGATAAACATGCCTTTATAAGGTGGTTGAATGTGTGTAACGATGCCTTTAAATGAAATGAAAGGATGCGTATTAGATTTCAAGTTAGGTATCATATTAGGTGTCATGTTGTGTAGGCTCTTCACTATATTAGTTTACGGTTTTAAAGATGTAGTAGGTTACATCTTAATTATTTCATTCATTTGACAAGACTATGCTTAATAGAATTTACATAAAACTGCCCAGCTTTGTTATCGCGCTTAGTCATACGATTTTTACTGTCTTTATCGCACGCCTTGCGGAACAATTAATAAAGATAACTCATCTTGTGAGAAGATTATTTTTATTTTTTTCTGGGGGAATAGCCAAGATCAGCCATCTGTTTAAGGTCTGCTTTCGCTTTTTTAATTCTATATTGCGCTGTGTCTTCACTCATTTTAAAGTTATTATTATTTAAATAATATTTTCCATGTGTAAATGTAAGCGTTACGGTTTCACCTAGCACAAACTTACTTAACCAATTAGGCAACGTAATAGGTTCTTTTGAAACGCAAGGATCTATAACATAGAGGATATTATCTTCAAAACTAATTGCTGTTGCCGCAACATGATATGACCATGCAACATTTTTATAAACGTTATGCTTTAAAAAAAGCTTGCTATGCGTTACAAATACTTTACCGGAATTAAACTCGGTAGGATCAAGCTCAAGTGAGGAAAGTTCGGCGCGTGCATAGCAGCCGTCTCTTACGTAAGTGGCTGCATAATCTGTATTTTGATAGGCTTGTGTTGCAACAAGTTTTATATTTTCAAACGGTATTGGGTAAGCAATAAAGCTAGGCTCATATTGATTAATATCACATTTTATTGAGCTGCCTTTGGCTTGAAAATCACTCTCAATTTTATTTTTTAGCTGATTAAGATGAACCGCTATTTTATCTTCATTAGGTGAAAAAAAGAGATTTATGAAAGACTGGTTAATTTCAGTCTCAGTTTCAATTTTATTAAAGTCTAAGGTAAGCGCATTATCGATTTCATCTGATTGAGTTATTTCAGATCTGCTTCTTTTTAGTGTTAGTGAGTGCTCTTGTTTTGTGGTAAGAAAGTCTTCATCAAAATCAATACTCTGCAACCAGCAATCAAATTCTTGCATTAAAAAGTTTTGCTGATAAGGCAAAGATAATGCCTGAAAAAAAGGTTTTATAGGCGTTAAATTATTTTCAATAATTTGTGCTTTATTTAAAGAACTTACGTGGCTTGCGCTCGCATAACTAATTTGTTGAGTGAGCCGAACAGCAGGCATAAAATTGGCCGTTATTTGAGTCATATAACATCCTTTTTTTTATGTCATTGATATTTCATTATTTTTGCACAAAAATGCAACTGAAACCTAATTCGATTGACGAGGGAAAAAAAACCTAATTTTTGGTAGTACAGATGCTGCAAAACTAGCTATTCATAACGTCGCCAATCTAAGCAATAGAATTTGCATTAGTTTGTAAGATGAGCCAAAGGTTGTAAGCGTTTTGAGCCTCACTTACTGATTGAAGTGAGGGGTTTGCCGGCATATTGGTTACTATTGTTACGTAGTTTTGATAAGCCTGATTTACAGTTATGGTGGGTTCAGCGTAATTAGAAGCTCTTGAGCCTAACCTATTAAGGGCTTGTTGAGCTTGCCGTACTTCGGAAAGGTCTATTTTACAAGTGGGACATTTAGCTTCGCTCATTCTTGCAAAAGAGTTTTGCGCGCAATCTAGATGAAAAAAATGTCCTCCTGTTTTATCAGCCCTCAATGGGCATATTGTTTGTAGGTTTATACGCTTATCTTCTTCTTGGCATATCACACAAAAGCCTTCAGAGCGAACCATATAACCCCTAAAGCGTTTCTGAATATCAGCGGCAGCTTTGTTTTCTGATGCTAAGTTTTTCGGTTTTAAATATGCGGCGATCGGGAGAATATTCATGTTTTTTTATTAGCTCTTTGATTTTTTTTAAAGTAGATTAATCAAAAGGCGCTATGATACCAAAAAAATTGGCAGGTATATACCTATCGGAAATCAAAAATCGTATGATAGCATTTCAAAATTATCATTAATTCTTTGCCTTAAACTCGGCAACATTTTTGGTAGTTTAATCTCAAAAAATTCCACTATTGCTTCACGAAATTCTTTGGCGCTGCTAAAAACTATATTATTTCTAGCCTCTTCATTCATCACTTTCCATAATCGTTCTATCGGATTTAAATTCGGACT
>CAMAPQ010000047.1 GCA_945860125.1 Klebsiella pneumoniae | reverse complement strand
CGTATCAGCTATTTTTCCGATAGGCATTGACGCCCTTCCGTGCATTTTTAAGCTGTAATAAGGCCGTTTGTGCCTCTTCTTTTTTCCCCTCAACGGTTTCAACCAGCACTTTATTGGTTTGAAACCAGGTATTTAACTTCTCAAAGTCCATCAACTCTGCGCCCTCTTCATCTGACTTAATTGTATTAAAGCAGGAAACAAGCATGGCCTCTGTATCAGAAGCTGCGGCCCAATCTTCTATTTCAACTTGTCGTTTTAATTTCTGACTTAACTGAACCGCTTGCTCAATCAAAAGAAGAGACATATTCAACCCTCAAGATTATTCTGTTTTTTCTTTTACTTGTTCGCGAATGCCTGCCCAGCCACTACGTAACGTACCGAGTAACAGGCCAATTTCATCAAGCTTATTTTCATCATTTTTAAAGTTAGCTTCAAAAAGCGCATTTTCTATATAAAGATATAAATCAGATAAATTCTGGGCAATTTCCCCGCCCTGCTCAAAATTCAAATAAGCCCTTAAACCATCTACAATTGAGATTACTTTACCAATCAATAAGCCTTTCTCAGCTATTTGCTTTCTTTGCATGGCACCTTTTGCACTGGCTAAAGTTTGCAAAGCACCATCAAAAAGCATCGCAATCAACTGATGAGGATCAGCTGTCGTCGCTTGGGATAACTGCGTATTTTGATAAGCCTGTGCTTTATTCTGAAAGGCCATATATTTTTCCCTCATTATTTTTTAGGCTTGATTTAACTTCAATCTACTTATATTTATCGAACAAAAACAACAGAACTTTAGTCCTTTTAACCTTTTTAAATAAAGTTAAACAGCGTTAAGCGGCTAATGGTTGCAAAGCTCTGCTGGGCCGCTTCCAGTGAAAACGTTTGTAACTTTAACTCCGTAATTGCCTCGGCATAATCAAGATCACGCAGTACAGATAGAAATCTTTTAAACTCAAGAAGATTATCGGTATTAAGCTCTTCAGTGGAATCAATCGTGTTTAATCTTGCGCCAATTTCTGCTCGTCCTTTACTCACATTTTCAATTGAATGGGCAAGATTAGATAACACCGTATTAATAGACTGGCTAAAGCGATTCGATACCACACTTGCCACATTTTTAAGCGCTGAGACGATACCGCCCATTTGTCGGCTTACATTCGATGAAACTGAATAGTTCTCAAGGGTTGTGACGCTAATACGTGCCGCAACACGACTGGAATCCCCAGCCCCTTCTAGCAACGTAATGTTATTGCCTATAACACCTTTAAAACCAACCGTCGCACGATTTTCCACCGCAGAAATCGTTGCATCAACGCCATTATAAATGGTTGAAATAGCCGTTTGCGTACCTGCATTAATTGCGGTTGTACCATTGAAAGGATTAAGAATTAATTGGGCATTATCACTGCCGCCATCGGTAAAACCAGTAATATCAATAGAAGCATTACCATTTACATCGCCGCGATATTGAAGAACAAGCGGCGCACCTGCACTAGCTTGCGTTAAAGAAAAAGAAGCGCCAAAAGTAGAGGCGGTAATGTCTGCTTGTAAAGACGCCAATAATTCGTCGTTATCCGCTGTTGCAACCACATAACTTACAGGAACAACCTCACCATTCGTGCCAGTGAGTGTAAAAGAGATCGTATCCCCCACATCAAAACCACTTTGAATATCTAAAGTCACGCGTGGAAAATCAGTAATAGCAAAATCTTCTATTGTCACATCTTGCGCGGTTGTATCGTTTAAAAGAATGGTTCCATCCGTATTATCTGTCACCGTAAAAGTACCACTACCAAGGGCGGTATTAATGGCTGTTGCAACATTGGCATAAGTTGTTGCATTCGACGCACCGACGACAGCAGAAATAGCAGTACCATTTAACGTAAAGCTAATGGTTTCACCTTCATACATCTGCGCCCCATTTAAATCGATGGTTGCTTGCGTATCACTATAACTCGCTGTGACGCCTGTTAATGTATTAAGAGCTGCCACAACCGCAGGCGCTTGCATCCCTGCGGTAATATTAACACTCTGAGAAAAACCATTTAAGCCCGCCACAGTAACAGATTGAGCCGCAACATAATTGCCTGCAAGATTCGCGTTGGATTTACCAGGAGAGGCCATACCAATCACATCCGCATCTTCAGATAAATCAACTTCAGAAGGGCTGAAATTTTCTAATGCATAGGCAAAGCGCTCAATAGAATTGAGCAAACTTTCATTAGCTGTTGAATCAATTGAAAAGGTATCGCCTGCTTTGGGGGTACCACTCATAAAAAATTCAACGCCCTTAAAACGAATACTGTCTCCCTCGTTATAAGGCACATTAACTAAATAACCAGGTGGATTATCACCTAAGACATTTCGACCATCGCTTTTCTGCGTAATCGTAAAAGTCAGCCTGTTTTGATTTAATTCAGGATCATTAAAAGTCACCAAAAAATCTTCAGGGAAAACGTCATCAAATGCGGCTTGATCAATCACACGACCCGTTGAAATATCTGCCGTTCCGGTATTAATCTCGCCCTTGGCTGTAATAATTGTATTTTGTTCACTTGCAATATCAACAAACAAAGATCTACCTGAATCAGATACAGGAATCTTCATAGAAGCGCCTACTTGAATAAAACGTTGACCTTCATCACCAACGTAATCAAATCCTCCCGTACTTCTTTCCACAAAAGGTGCTTCACGCCCCTGAAAACCACCGTATAAATGCTCGCCCGCCCCATCCTTTGAATTTAAAAGCCCCGCCGCTTCACTTAATAACTGCCTCACTTCCGTGGCTATGATTTTATAATCTGACTCATTCAAGGTAGGGTTTTGTGCACCCACAGCTAATTCACGAACACGCTGTATGACGCCATCAACACTGCCCAATACGCCTTCAGATAATTCATTACGGCTTTTGGCAAACTGTATATTTTTCTGAAGCTGATCTGTCATCGAAACTTCTTTTTCAAGCTTCACAATTTGCGTTGAAGCAATAGGATCATCAGAAGATGAGAGTATTTTGACCCCACTGGCAATTTTCTCCTGAAGCGCATTAAGCGTTTTCTGACCGCTCTGAATGCCCGTTAAGCCTGTATGAAATTGTTGTATCGTCGAAATACGCATAAGCGCCCTCTTTCTAATATCAATGATTCATCGCACGATAGAAATTAATGTGTCAAACAAACTGCGCGCAATACTAACCAGCTGTGCTGCGGCGTTATAAGCAAGCTCAAACTCCATTAGATTGGCCGCTTCCTCATCTAAGTTCACGCCAGACGCCGCATCTCGATCTGTTTTAGCACGTTCATACAAAGCATCAGCGGCCTCTTTACTAATCTCTGCCTCATTGGTTTGGGTGCCAATCGCATTTACCAATGAGTTATAAATTTGATCAATCGTTGTTTCGTCACCATTTAAAACACGCTTGTTTTGTATTTCAGCCATTTTTAAAATATTACGATTATCAGCAAAGCCACCTTTATTAAACTCAACATAAAACACATCGTCATCAGCAGGGTGACCACTTAAGGCAACTTGATAACCACGAAATAAAGAGGTGTGGGTTGGCAAGGTCTCAAAAATATCGCCTTCGCCTTGCATGGTGACGCCTTTTTCAAGAATGGCATGCACTTGTCCACCTAAGGTAATCGCAGGCGTTGCTGAAAGAGCATTAACAGATAAAGTATCGCCATTTATATTAGTAATTTCGATGGTATCGCTGATTGAGGCACCACCGACTTCAAAGGTAAAATCAACGCCCGTGGTTGATCGTAACGTGACACGACTCCCATCACTTAAAGCAGAAATACCTGAATCACTTAACGTGGCATTGCCGTTAATGCTGGCAGCAAGACCATCCGGTGTTGAACCGGCAAGCACTTGCCCGTTAAACGTCAAGGTGATTGGCGTTACGCTATTAATATTGCTGATGACGGCATAATTTGTCGCACTGGCACTAACGCCAACCAACCCATCCAAAGAGGTTGCAATTGATTCAGCGGTACTATTGGCAACGGTTGTCACGCTTTGTCGTGAGACAACCCCCGTTACTTCATCATAAGAGGTGAACTCAAAGGTTTCAGAAGAATAACCATTGGTACTATTATTATTTTGTAAAGAGGCAATATCAAACCCTGCACTCGCAACAGAACGAACATCTTCATCCTCCTCAAAAACATTATTGACCGCTCCGGGTACAAAAATACGATTGCGCATCGGCGGCACAAGATCAACGGGGTTACCAGGGTCGCTGTTATCCAATACATCATAAGTGGTAGGGCTTGTAAATTTAATAATAAGCGGTGGACTTAGCTCTTTCCCTGAAGCGGCAAACGCATCAGTAGAGGTATCTAATGTAACGCCTTGTGAAACCTGCCCTGTCCCCAAATTTGAATTACTCGATTTTGTTCTAACAGGTTGTGCTAGAGCAAAATCGCGCACATTCTCAATCCCCATTTCTAGTTGCGTTGCGGCAAAACGTGTGGGAAATAAGTTAAATTTATCCGCAGGTGAAAACGTGCCGGACTGAATATTGACAGTAAGCCCTTCAAACTGAACAGTAGAAGGAAAAACACTACCCAACACCCCATTTGCAACCACCTCTTTATCACTTTGGCGAGTGATGCTGTAACGCGTGGCATCATTACTGGCAAAGGTTAAAACATAATCATCTGCTGTGATTTCACTAATATCGGTAATTTCAAGTTCAATCACCTGACTATCGGAAGCGTTACCACTATCAGCAATAACACGGGCCTGCATATTCTGTGTACTATTCAACTCATTAAAAAAAACACCCCCAATTTCGCCATCTAAATCCATTCCATTTTGGTGTTGTTTATTAAGCGAATCTTGCAAGCCCACTGTAACTAAACCCAGCTGGTTATAAGCACTATCTAAAACGTTTGAACGATAATATAAAAGCCCACCCAACTTACCGCCAGAAATATAGTTTGTAATGGTTTGAGAGACATTATCAGAGCTATAAACAATATCGTGACGGCTACTATCTGTTTCGCCCACCTCAGCACTTAAACTAAAAGAACGGTTAGAAACGACCATGGCTTGGCCACTGCTAACATAGAGATTGATTGTTGCATCGCTATTGTTAACAACGCTTACCGATACCAGCTCAGATATTTTTTGAATGAGCAGATCTCTTTTATCTAATAAATCATTTGGCTGCTGATTAATGCCGTCATTATTGGAACCACTGATTCTTTCATTTAAATCTGCAATGCCTGTTGCAAGCGTATTAATTTGACCGGTAATCGTATCAAGCTGCGAATTAACAGAATCATTTTGCGACTCAAATTGCTCATAAAGAGAGTTAACGCGACTTACCAATAAGTCACCTTCACTTAATAACATTTGCCGGTTAGCAATCGAGGTGGGATCTTCTGCTGCACTGTGCATGGCGCCAAAAAAACGCGCTAAGCTGGGTGATAAACCTGTTTGCTCATTTCCCAATAAATTATCAACTTTAGATACTTCCGAATGAACAGTTGAAAGACGAGATAAATTATTAATCGTTGAGCGCAAATTATTAGTTGTAAATTGATCTACAACTCGACGAATCCCTTCGAGATTAACGCCAGAGCCGATGTAACCTGCACGAGATTTAAAAGGGTTGTTTGTCTCAAAATTTGTTTCCTGCCGGCTATATCCTTCCGTTCTAATATTGGCAATATTATGCCCAACCGTGCCTAGTGCCGTTTGATTCGCAACTAAGGCTGTTACACCAACTTTAAAAGGATCAGACATAAATCACCTACTTTCTATACTTAAATCCGCAGCCTATGCACGGATGACAAAAAAACCTACTCAACTTGGTTAATCTTTTTATAAATTGACATTATTTTTTGACTATATTGAGGATCCGTTGCATAGCCTGCTTTCTGCAAATTCTGGGCAAACTCATGTGGATGATCCGCATTTAGCGCTTCTTTATAACGTGTGTTATTTCTAAGTACATCGACATAATCACGAAAGCTTTCTTCATAAGAAGAATAAACTCTAAAATTAGCCTGTTCTTTAACAGGCACAGCATGAACAAACTCAGTCGTTTGAGCAGAAACAGATTTTCCCGCCCACTCTTTTGTCGCTTTAATACCGAATAGATTAAAGCTACTTTCACCTTTTTCATTATTAATCATATGCTTTCCCCAACCGGTTTCGAGCGCGGCTTGAGCCATTAATAAAGCAGGATCCATATCAGTTTCTAATCCTATTTTTTGCGCAATAGGCGTTAGTTTTTCCATGAAATCTTCAGGTGAGGCAAATTCATCACCTAGATTGCCTATCTGTTTTTCTTTAGGTTTAGTCAAAGGAGAAATAGCATAGTTTGCTTGCATCTTGAGATTCGCATGAAGCGTAGACGCAGAACGCTCGGAGGATGAGAGCACGGAGGAAGTCAGTGGGGGGGTATTTTGTGTTGTACTTTTATCATTAGATTTTGCACGCATACTTTCTTCCATCATTTGCTCAGCTTTTTTTAAGCGCTGATTAAAGTCAGCCGGTAACTTGCCTATTTCTGACGGTGGCGAAGAAGCGCGTAATTCAGATTCATACTGCCGATATAATTGTTTTGATAAAGTTGCCGCTAAACCAAACCCTTTATTTTTCACTAATTCTTGGCTTAACTGCTTGTCATACATCCCTTGATAAAAATCAGTGGTGCTATTAGAAAGCATAGAGCCTTCTTCAAAAACTTTGCCTGCCCCTCTCATACTCGAAACCATCATATCGACAAATAACGTTTCAAATTGACGTGCAACATCTTCTATCGCCTCTTTGGAGTGAGTGCGCCCCTTCGTTTTTATTTTTTCTAAATCTTGTGAGTTGTAATAAAAGTCTGCTTTTTGAGCACCAAGAGATTCCATAAATCACCTCATTACCTGCATTTTCTTATGATTAGGACTTACGCAAAATTTTTCCAGCAAGGCGTCGCGATAAAGACAGTACAAATCGTACGACGAAGCGCGACAACAAAGCTGGGCGGTTTTGCGTAAGTCCTAACCAAAAAGCATTAGATCACCACTATTTCAGCGCGAATAGCCCCCGCCTGCTTCAGTGCCTCAAGAATTGCCATTAAGTCTCCAGGCGCTGCCCCCACCTGATTAACCGCTTGCACAATCTCATCTAAACTGACACCCGTATCGAATAAAAACATGCGATTTTTTTGCTGATCAACGCTCAGTTCAGAGTTTGGCACCACTGCGGTTTGCCCAGTTGATAATGCCTGCGGCTGACTTACATCTAAGGATTCTGAAATAGTCACCGTTAAACTGCCGTGCGTTACCGCAGCGGGAGAAACACGCACATTTTGGCCAATCACAATTGTGCCGGTTCGTGAATTAATAATGATTTTAGCGCTGGTTTCACCAGGCTCAATTTCAAGGTTTTCCAGCACTGAAAGAAAAGTAACTCGTGTGGATACATCTTGAGGGGCCGATACTAAAATCGAACCTGCATCTTGCGCTGCCGCAATACCGGGGCCTAAAAGAAGATTAATTGCATCTGAAACATGCTTTGATGTTGTGAAATCAGGCTGATTTAAATTAAACGTTAAAGTATTGCCTTCTGCAAAAGGACTCGGGATAACTCTTTCAACGGTTGCCCCATTTGGAATACGACCGACACTGGGCACATTAACGGTGATTTTTGAACCATCACTGCCTTCTGCACCAAAGCCCCCAACAACGAGATTTCCTTGTGCAATCGCATACGCTCTACCATCCGCCCCTTTTAAGGGGGTCATTAATAAACTCCCCCCCCGCAAACTTTTTGCGTTACCAATAGATGACACTGTTATATCAATGGTTTGCCCTACTTTATGAAAAGGCGGTAATTCAGAATGAATAGAAACAGCCGCAACATTTTTAAGCTGAGGGTTGACGTTGTCCGGTACAACGATACCAAATTGCGACATCATGTTTTTAAAGGTTTGTACGGTAAAAGGCGTTTGGCTGGTTTGATCACCTGTGCCATTTAAACCGACTACCAAACCGTAACCAATGAGTTGGTTAGAGCGAACACCCGCAACTTTAGCTAAGTCTTTTAATCGCTCGGCATGCAAAGAAGTTGAGGACAAAATAATGAATAAACTTATCAAAAAACTTATTATTTTCATCTTAAAATGGCCACCAACTGCTATTAAAAAACTTGGATAACCAACCCATTTGCGAAGAATTAGCAAAATCACCCGTTCCACTATAAGTGATGCGCGAATCAGCTAACTTAGTTGATAAAATACTATTATCTGGACCAATATCAGCAGGACGCACTAAGCCTTGAATGCGAATAAACTCTTCACCCGTTGATAATGTCAGCCATTTTTCACCCTTCACTAATAGAACGCCGTTAGGCAATACATCTGCCACAGTCACCGTAATAGAACCTAATAAGCTATTGCTCTGATCACTACCTGCTTTGCCTGCAAAAGTACGTTCACCATCTAGCGTATTCGTTAAATTAAGATCAGCCCCACTTGCTTTAGCAATTAAGCTTGCCGGCAAACTAGGCTGTGTGCCAAAAATAGTGGGTGAATTGGTTTTAACTTCAGAATCTTTTTTAATATTAGTTTGCGCACTTTTGCTAGAAACCGTTTTTTCTTCGAGATTAACGGTAATAATATCGCCTATTCTGCGCGCACGTTTATCTTCCCAAAGATTCGTTGAATAACCATCTTGATAGAGCCCACCACTTGAGATCGCAGGCGCTTTTAAGGCAGCAGGCGTAATGGGCGCAAAATAAGGATCATTAGGCCGTGGTCCATTTTGATTGCACCCCGTAACGACGTACGCTACAAGGAAAATTACGGCAAGGCTTAAATAATGTTTAAAGATTTTGTGATACATACTGTAACATCTGATCAACCGTTGAAATTACTTTTGAATTCATTTCATAAGCACGCTGGGTTGCAATCATGGTGACTAACTCTTCCACCACATTCACATTTGAGTTTTCAAGGCTGCCTTGTAAAACACTCCCAATGCCATTCAAACCTGGGTTACCGGATGAAACAGCACCACTTGCCGTTGTCTCTTTAAAAAGGTTTCCGCCAACGGCTTGTAACCCAGCAGGGTTCACAAAATCTGCCAGTTGTAACTGACCCACTTGACTGATCGTTCCTGTCGCGCTATCCATCGCAGAAACAATGCCATCCGCCCCAATGGTGACAGAGCTTGCTGTCGAAGGAATGGTCATAGCGGGCTGTAACGCATAACCGGATGAGGTTACCATCTGCCCGCCTGAATCCACTTGAAACTGACCATCTCTTGTATAACCAATAGAACCATCGGGCATTAAAATCTGAAAAAAACCACGGCCATTTACTGCCACATCTAAGGGTTGCTCAGTGACCTGTAAATTACCTGGGGAAAATATTTTTTGTGTGGCAACCGTACGCACGCCTGTCCCTTGCTGTAACCCTGAAGGTAGCGTTGTATCCTGAGAAGATTGCCCGCCTGGCTGACTTTTAATTTGATACATTAAATCTTGAAATACGGCACGATCACGCTTAAAGCCGGTTGTGCCAACGTTAGCAAGATTATTAGAAATGGTATTTAATTTGGTGTCTTGAGCGGTTAAGCCCGTTTTACTAATCCACAGTGCAGCGTGCATAGCGTTACTCCTAAAAGACAGAACAGTTAATTATTATGTGATTTGACTGTGTTTTTAGAAGTGCAAAATACGCGCCGTTGCTGAATCCATTTCTTCTGCTGTTTTCATCATTTTTAGTTCAAGTTCAAACAAGCGCCCACTTGAAATAACGCCCATCATCGCGCTTACTGCGTCAACATTACTACCTTCTACCGTACCGTTGACAACGCGTGACTGAAAAGCAGCATTTTCTGGCAAACCATCTTTTCTTCTGATTAAACCATCCATGCCTTTTTCAATATCTTTAATATCAGGATTCACCATTTTAAGACGATCCACAACCGTCAAAGATTCAGGCCCCTGCCCCTGCGCACGAACCGTTAAGGTTCCATCCACGCCAATTTCTAAAGATTCATAAGCTGGCAAATTAATGGGCCCGCCATTACCTAAAACAGACTCGCCTGATTCAGTACGTAAAAAACCGGAAGCATCCACAAAAAAACTGCCCGCTCGGGTGTAAGCTTCTTTCCCTTGCTTATCAAGCACGGCAAAAAAACCTTGGCCTGAAACAGCAACATCAAGATCACGATCCGTCGTAATCATGTTGCCAGGCGTAAAGTCTGTGCCGGCTCTTTCTGTCATAGCATAAACACGCGAAGGATAGACATCGCCAAAAACGGGCATGGCACGCGCCTGCGCTAAATCTTCTTTAAAACCTGGCGTATCAACGTTTGCCAAATTATTTGAACGTATATTTTGTGCATTCAAAATTTCCTTGGCGCCCGACATTGCGACATAAAGTAATTTATCCATACCGCACCCATCTCATATTAGCGATTGATCTATCTCATATTGATGATGGTTTGTGTTACCGCATCTTCTGTTTGAATCGTTTTAGCATTTGCCTGGAAGTTTCTTTGCGCAATAATCAGATTCACCAACTGCTGAGAAAGATCAACATTAGACTCCTCTAAAGCACCCGACTGAACCAAGCCCAACGCAGCACTACCCGGCACACCAACAACAGGATTGCCTGATTCAAATGTCTCAGCCCATGAGGTATTGCCAATGGGTTGTAATCCTTGCGGATTTCTAAAGTTAGCCAGTGCAACCTGCCCTAAACTTCTGGATTGCCCATTGGTATAACGCGTAAAAATGGTACCGTCTGCGGTGATATCAACGGCCGTTAAACGACCCGTTGTAAAACCATCTTGCGTCACATCATTGACAGAAAAAGGGCTGCCATATTGGCTTAGTTCAGACACGTCAATTTCAAAATTGGAGCTGGTATAGGGTTCAACAATAGGAAACAGCGCGCCATCGGCTATCGCCAAACCAGTTAAAGCCCCACTGGGATTACCATCCGCATCAACAGGATTCCAGTAAGTGATTTGAACCGGATCAGAAGAGCTTTGATCCAATGTTCCATCATCATTAAAAACGAGACTATACGTTGCACGCGTTGGTGCAATATCTAACGGTGGACTTAAGGCACGGTTAGGATCACCGACATCTTCGCCATCAATCAACGTATAGAGTGACCAAGTATTAGGCGTCGACTCTTTCACAAAATACAAATTCATCACATGAGAACTACCCAGCGAATCAAATACATTCACCGAGGTTGCATGGTTATACGTATCCTGCTTATCCGGATCAAAGGCATTATTCAAAAAAGGCGCCTGATTAATGGTGGCTGAAAAAAGGGCTGCGCCGCCGCCAGAACTTGCCAAAGTAACGCCTTCTCCCATCACCACAGCAACACTGCCACCTGCTGTGCCTGTTAAACCATTACTATTACTGTTTGCCCCATTCACGGCAACGCTTGCGCCACTGCTACCCGTTAGCGTCAGCCCATCCAGCGCATCACCACTTCCATCAATGGTAAATTCAAGATCAGCCCCATCAGCAGAAGTAACCGTTATAGTGCCTGCCAGCGCATCATGCAATGCGGTAATTCCTCTCAAAGTGGTATTGGTAAGACTATTAATGGCAATAGCAATATCTTGAGGGGTAATATCCCCTGCCCCTGTTGAAGTGACTAGCGTTACACCATTTAAAGATATTTCAAGACCACCATTATCATTGATCGTACTGAGTGTGGCCTCCGTTGTTGCCGTTGCGGATACTTCAGCCAGCGCATTAATAGAGCTCGCTGTTTCTTTGGCACTTGCATTCGCAACGGTTGTAACCGTGCGCACTGAACTATCAGACAACGTAAAAGTGAGTGTTTCAACAGGATAAGCATTGGTATTGCCTGCCTGCGCAATACCAATTGCCGCACCGGTTGTTTCCGAGGCGGTACCTCTTTCAGCAGGCTCTGTTTGACTAGCATCAATATTAACTGTTAGAGCAACTTCTGTAGATTGTTGGGGCGAGAGGTTATCTCTCATAATTCTTAAATCGTCGATGCTGCCTGAAATAGCGCCCGACTCAGAAGCGGTAAAACCCTGCATTCTCTTGCCTTGCGAGTTCACCATGTAGCCTTCCTGATCTAACCCTAATAAGCCGGCACGGGTATATTCTGTTGCGCCATTATTACTAATTACAAAATAGCCATTTCCATTAATGGCCATATCTAGCCCATTATTGGTAAAAGAAATATTTCCTTGATTATGCTGTTGCGTTACTGAATTTAAAAACACGCCACTACCAATAGCAGAACCACCCCCACCCAAAGCAGCAGCAGCGTAAATATCACCAAACTCTGCGCGAGACTGTTTAAAACCTGTGGTACTTGCATTCGCAATATTATTACCCACCACGCTTAAATCTGCATTGGCAGCCCGTAAACCAGAAACAGCGGTATTAAATGCCATGATACTTCCTCTCTATTTATGCAACTTCTTAATGAACCAACCCAATTTATTTAGGCCTATTTATTTTTATTAACAAAGATTTTTATTAACGAATATTTTTAATTTCACTCATTGACACTTGCGACTGATTTTCAAGATTAAGTAACACCTCTCCTCCTTTTGCTAGGGTGACGCTATCAACATTAATTTCAAGATATGTTTTCAAAGCCTCAGCATTGCCCTTATTCATAGAACTTGCTGTTACCTGGTAACGCCCAGGCGGCATTTGTTGGCCGAGTGCATTTAGGCCATCCCATGAAAAATCTAATTCGCCTTTTTCATGGGTTCCTAACGTAATTTCACGTACTAATTCGCCACCCGGCGTTTTAACTTCAACCTTAACTTGTGAAGCACTATTAGGTAGATCAATCAAACCATGAACAGGCGATGAACTAAACTGAGTTACGCTATTTTCAACTAATACTTTTCGGCCTACTAACGAAGAAGCTTGTAAGGCTTGATTAGAGCGAAATTGCCCTGCCATATCACTCATGGTGGCGTTGAGTCTTTCTACGCCATCCACCGTACTAAATTGAGCCAATTGCGCAAGAAAAGCACCTCCATCTTTAGGATCAAGTGGATTTTGATTTTTTAACTGGGCAATCATCAATTCCATAAACTGATTTTTATCAGCCTCATTGCCTTTTTCGGCTTTTTTAGGTGCAAAACGATCAATACCGTATTGATCGAGCACATCTGTTTGATCAACTTGCCTTGTTTCCATTGTCTTTCCTCACTTAAAATAACGCTTATTTATCAACGAATTATTGTCCTAACGACAAGACTTTTTGCATCATTTGTTTAGCGGTATCCATCACATCCACATTTGTTTGATAGGCACGCGAAGCAGAAATCATATTGGCCATTTCCTCAACAATATTGACATTAGGGTAAGCAACATAACCTTCGCCATCTGCGAGAGGATGATTCGGCTCATATCTTTTTTGTAAGTCTGCCTCACTTTCAACAATACCCAATACTTCAACGCCTGCCCCTGCGGCATAACCTTGCCGCGAGAGGTCTAAATCTTCGGCAAAATCGTTACTTTTAGCGCTAAAAACAGGATGTCTTGCACGATACGTTTTATCAACACTGCTACTGACGCTCTCTGCATTAGCAATATTACTACTGATGGTATTTAACCTAACGGATTGAGCGCTCATGCCTGAAGCGGCAATATCAAATATTTTAAATAACGACATAATGTTTATTCCTCACCTTAATCACCACGAATGGCCAACATTAAACTTCTTATTTTTCCACTCAAAAAGGCATGTGTTGCCTGCATTTTCATGGTGTTTTCAACGAAATGACTTTTTTCAACATGTGAATCGACGGTATTACCATCCAAGGAAGGCTGGCCAGAAATACGATATTCAATATCCGGTGAAAAAGAAGCTGAAGAAGAAAAAGGAAGATGCCCAGAATGGGTAGCGATGAGATTTACGTGATCTTTTTGTGCTTGATCATCTAGCATGCTTTTAAAATTAATATCTTGAGCAAGATAACCTGGCGTATCTGCATTAACGAGATTATTCGCAAGAATTTCTGCTCGTTTTGCCTCAACATTTAAGGCTTTTTCATGGATACCAAAAATAGAGTTAAAATCAAATGACATTGGCAACCTGCCTTGCTTACTACTTTATTACTTTTCTTAAACGTCATCTAAATTGAATCGGTTAATATAAAGATAAATTAGCAAGGGCTGTGCCATAAAAAGGCTTATTTTTTTCGATAAACAATACCAGGATTGGCATTTTCCATTTTGAAAAGTTGAGAAGAGGCAATGCTTTCTGAGGAGCCTAAAAATAAAATACCTTCAGGCTTTAAAGAAGCATGCATTTTTTTCATTATTTCTTCTTTTAAATGAGGGGAAAAATAAATTAAAACATTTCGACAAAAAATAATATCGAATTTTCCCAATGGTTCAAATCGATCTAATAAATTAAATATTTTAAATTCAACATGAGCACGAATGGTATCTTTAACGCGCCAAGTTCCTGTATCTGTTTTTTTAAAAAATTGCTGTAAATAATCATTAGACATGCCGCGCGACAATGCAATTTTCTCATAATTACCTTCAGTCGCTTTTTCAACAACTGGCTTTGAAATATCTGTTGCAATAATTTTAAGCTCAGGAATAGTATGCAACTTCATCTTTTTTGCATCATCAAAAATCATACTAATAGAATAAGGTTCTTGTCCTGTTGAGCAAGCAGCAGACCAAACACGCAAAGTACTACTGGTTTGCTGTGAAAAATTTTTAAAATAAGTGTTTTTCAAAAAATCAAAAGGATAACCATCACGAAACCAAAGTGTTTCATTCGTTGTCATTGCATCAACAATCGTTTGCCTGAAAAAAAACTTATCTTCTATGGGCGATAAAAAAATCTGGATCAACTCATTTAAATGTTGAAACCCAAGCTCTTTAACGAGTGGATTTAATCTGCTTTCAACCAAGTATTTTTTATTCCCAGCCAAAAGAATGCCACAGCTTTTTTCAAGTTCAATGACAAATTTTAAAAATAATTCTTGGCTGAGTGTAAATTTTAGCTCATTACTTAATGACATGTTACTTATCTAAACGCATACGCATGCTCTCACTATTTACTCTTAGGACTTACGCAAAACTGCTCAGCATCTCTTTATTTTAATAACTGAACACCTAATTTAGCTAATACATGCTTAGCAACAAGCTGTGCTAATTCATCGGGTCTAAATTTGGATAAAAAATTATTCGCACCTACTTTTGCAACCATCGCTTCGTTAAAAATACCACTCAATGAAGTATGCAGAACAATCTGCATATCTTTCATTTCAGGAGACTGCCGAACTTTAGCGGTTAAGGTATAACCGTCCATTTCCGGCATTTCAACATCAGAAATCATTACAACGTATTTTTTACATACATCGATATTTTTATCCGTTAAGTCCTGCAAATGCGTAAAAGCTTCTAGACCATCGTTCATTAAAGTAACTTTAAGGCCAAGCGCTGTTAAACAACGATCAATTTGTTTTCTTGCTACGCTTGAATCATCTACCACTAAAACTTCAATAGGCGCAACGCCTTCAGCTAAACTTATAACGCGATCATTAAATCCTTCATCATATGTGATGCAGACAATCTCAGAGAGCACTTTTTCAACATCAATAATTTCAACGATTTTTTTATCTACTTCTGTTACCGCCGTAAGATAATTATTCTTACCTGAACCAATGGGTGGTGGGTGAATGGTATTCCAGGTTAGGTTCACAATTTTCTCGACCGTTCTAACTAAAAACCCCTGAATCAACCGATTATACTCAGCAATGATAACAAATGAGCCTTCAGTGCTGTTATCCAAAGGATTACGACCAATCGCATGATTTAGGTCCAAAATAGGAATGGTTGCACCACGAATATGAGAAATGCCTCGAACGGAGGGGTGTCGTCTTGGTAATTCAACAAGGGTTGGGCACTGTAATACTTCCCTAACCTTAAAAACATTGATGCCATATAGTTGATCCCCTTCTAAGGTAAAAAGAAGTAATTCAAGTCTGTTTTGACCAACTAGATTAGTTTGCCCATCAATCGCATCCATTATTCCAGCCATCTCACACCACTCTATTTATAATGATTCATGATTATTTTTTTAAAAAGTTACAATGCATCATTAAACTGCTATTTTTATTCTGTCTTAAGCTTAAGAAACTTAAGCCTACAATATTTTATTGTCCCTAATTTTTAGCATAGCGAACTTTGCGGATCTTCCCAGCATGAAAAAACCATTTTTTTATTTATTATTTTCTGGCTTTTTGTTAAATGCTAACCTACATGCTTTTCAATCTAGCGAGATTGAAGAGGTTACAAAAAAGTATCTTGCTGAAAATGAAAATAGTTATAAAAATTATCCTACTCAGCGTGTAACATTTTCAATTTCAAATTTAGATAACAGACTCTCACTAGCACCATGCCAGACAAAACCCATCATTCAGCCACAAAACTCTATTTATGCAAGTACCCGCTTTACTTTAAGAGTGATATGTAACAGCCCTTCTTGGCTTCAATATGTTTCTGTGCAAGTTAAACTTTTTGATTATGCCGTTATAAGCAGAATGGCTATTACGAAACAAACCATTATTAATGCAGATATGGTTGATATTAAAGAAGTTGAAGTTTCAAATACGAGCAAACAATACTTTCATGATATTCAAGAGGTTATTAATAAAATTGCTAAAAATACCATTGGTCCTAACCAAATTCTTTCAAATACTCACCTAGATTTACCTTTAGCAATTCGCAAAAATCAAGAAGTAACGATTTTAGCTAAAACGGGAAACATCGCCGTTAAAATGAAGGGTATTGCATTAGATGACGGCAAATTAGGCCAGCGGATCCGTATCAAAAACACAAAAAGTCAAAGAGTCATTGAGGCAATTGTTTTAGATTCAAATACTGTAGCAACATCGCCTTAATTAGATCACAATCTTCTAAAAATAGATTAAAGAAAGCTGATGGCGGGTCGAAATAACTTTTATAAGTCATTCCAAAAAAATTGGAATACACCGTAAGTAAAGATGAATATGATTAAGAGATAATATGTATGCCTATTAATAACATTAATGGTCAGAATCCTCCCCCTCTTTCGAGCAGCGCGAAAAAAGTCGGGCAAAATATTGCCACAGGCACTAATCCAACTATTGCGGATAAGCAAAAAATTGCCAGTCGTTATGAGCAGTCACCTAAAGAAATGAGTGTCCCTAAAGATGAAAATGTTGATATTTCTGATCAAGGCTTAAAGTTAAATCAGCTCGAGCAAAAAATTAAGAATTTACCGGAACAATCATCAAGTAAAGTTGTGAAAATTAAATCAGATATTGAAAATGGACGTTATATTCCAAACTTAAGAGAAACCGCAAAGAAAATAATTGATCTTGATCAGGATTTTCTCTAATCATTTTATCCATGCTGAAAAAATTTTGCGTAAGCCCTAATTAAATTTATATCATTAAATTAAGCACCCAAAAAAGTGGCTTCTTTTTTGCAAAACCAACCTTAATATGAAACATAAAAAAGGTTGTATATGCAAACACTCATAGATACAGATTACCCCATTTTAATTCAGCTAATTCAATCTCAAAATGGAATATTAAAAATATTTCTTGATTATTTACTTGAAGAAAGAACGTTATTAAAACAAAGAGAACGAAAGCAGTATTCTGCTTTTTTAGAAAAAAAAGAAAAATGTTGTCGCGAAGTTTTCATCAAAGAAAATCAGTTAAAAGCTTTCTTAAAACAAAAAAAAATCGAACTGGACAAAATTTTTTTTAGCAAAATACTTTCCAGTTGCCCTAAAGCTTTTGAACCCATGATGAAAGCCATTTTAAAAGAACTAGAAAGACTGCTCAAAACTTGTCAAAAAGAAAATCAAATTAACGGCAAAATAATTTCGCATAGCCGTCAAAGTTTATCTTCTATTTTATCGTTAATGAATGGTTATAGCCCACATCAGACACTCTATACCGCTCAAGGTAACACCGACAGACCCAAAGAACATCGCTTTATTGCTGAAGCATAAAAAATTAGAATAAAAACACGAGGATGGATTTTGAGAGAAAGCCACGCTACAATACCCCCCGCGCCCCGGTGGCTCAGTGGATAGCGCGGCCCCCTCCTAAGGGGCAGGTCGCAGGTTCGATTCCTGCCCGGGGCACCACTTCAATGATTTATAGCATCCCACCACGTCTCTAATGACCATACAAACCCATGAAATTACAGGGTTTAGCGTCCATCATTGTCTAAAGCCATCCACTAGAAGCGCTATTTTTTATAGGGTACGATTCAGGGGTATATTTACCACTGATGAGATTTGTACCCCATGAAGAACCGCCTAACTGATACCAAGCTCAAAAAATTCAAATCAGAGAAAACTAAAAAGCTCTATGATGGCGATGGCCTTTTTATTTTATACATACCAAAAAGAATCACGGCAGATGAGAGAAAAAGATGGCAGTATAGGTATGCATTTAATAACAAAGAACAGCTTCTTACTTTGGGTGATTATCCCTCTATACCCAAAGTAATTGGAATCACGGGGAGGCGGCAAGGGAGAGAACCCCATGAGCATAGATAGACTATGTGATTGGGGTGAACGAGAGCTGCCAACAATGCCGTGTTTTCAAGTACGAAGAGTATATAACTATTGCGCAAGCCAGAAAACTGAAAGACGAAGCTAAACGCTTACTAGCCAATGGTATTAACCCAAGCCAACAAAGAAAAAACGAAAAGCTAAAAAAACAAAATGAAGGAAAAAATTCTTTTGAGCTCATTGCTAGAGAATATTTTGATATTCAAAAAGATAATCTTAGCCCTTCTACTGTAAAGAAAAATACTTCTTTATTTGAGAATAATATTTTTCCTTTTATTGGCGCGAATGAGATATCAAGCATCACCCCACTTCAACTGCTTAATGTCATTAGAAAAATTGAAAATCGTGGCAGAAATGAAACAGCGCACAGAGTTTTACAAATTTGTGGGAAGGTATTTCGTTATGCCGTTATTACAAATAAAACAACATATAATCCTACGACAGATTTAAGAGGCGCATTAAAATCTGTTGTTGTTACGCATCAATCAGCAACGATAGAGCCACATGCATTTGGAAGAATAATTAAAACAATAGAAGGTTATGGCGGAAGTTTTATTGTCGGATGCGCATTAAAACTTTTACCGCTTGTTTTTGTGCGACCCACTGAATTAACAACCGCAAAATGGGCAGACATTTGTTTTGAAAAAAATGAATGGCAATTTACGGCGACCAAAACAAAAACCCAACATATCGTGCCATTAGCAAAGCAATCACAAACAATTCTAAAAGAAATTTATGAATTATCAGGGAATGGTGTTTATGTTTTTCCCAGTATAAAAATTGGCAGTGGCAGACCAATGAGCAGAGATACGCTGAATGCTGCATTAAGAAGAATGGATATAACAAAAGAAGAAATGTGCGCTCATGGATTCCGCGCATCCGCTAGAACAATTATTGCTGAAAATTTGAAAGATTACAGTATTGATTTAATTGAGCACCAATTAGCACACGCGGTTAAAGATCCCAATGGACGAGCATACAACAGAACATCCTTCCTGAAAGAACGTAAAGAAATGATGCAGGCGTGGGCAGATTATTTAGATGAAATTAAAGGGAGTAATTGATTATGACGAAAAAACTTAGAATGCCAAAATCATACAAGCTAGGGCATGACAAAGATGGAGAAACAATAATTATTCCTATTGATGAGAGTGGAGAATTAACGGAAAAAGATATAGCTAAAAAAAATGCATGCCTTATTTTAGACCTGAAAAAAATCGTTATACTCGAAAAAGCATCACTAAGTATTTTGCATACAAAATTAGGCATCCCAGAAGAGTTTGAAAAAGATTATAGCAGTCTTCCCCACGAGGACTTTGCAGAATTAAAAGAAAAAAAAACAGGGCACACCAATTTCCCATCAGTCACAGTGACCGGGTTTGCGCCTGCGATTATTAACCTTTCAGTAAGTGATCACCCCTTGAAACTACATTACCAAGCGTGATTTTTTCTTGCTATTTTTTCCAACTTGTATGACGCTATGCCTTGTTGCTAAGTAACCAGGATTGTTACCATGGAAAAGGCTGAAAAAATTAGGCTTTTAGAAGAAAAAGTCGACTCCCTTTTAAAAGAGGAAAATGCTGCTCTAAAACTAGAGAATACAGCGCTCAAAATTGAAAATGAGAAACTGAAAGAACA
>CAMAPQ010000046.1 GCA_945860125.1 Klebsiella pneumoniae | reverse complement strand
GATGGTGGCAACGATGAGTTAGATGAGCTTACTTTTAACTGTTCTTTCAGTTTCTCATTTTCAATTTTGAGCGCTGTATTCTCTAGTTTTAGAGCAGCATTTTCCTCTTTTAAAAGGGAGTCGACTTTTTCTTCTAAAAGCCTAATTTTTTCAGTCTTTTCCATGGTAACAATCCTGGTTACTTAGCAACAAGGCATAGCGTCATACAAGTTGGAAAAAATAGCAAGAAAAAATCACGCTTGGCAATGTAGTTTCAAGGGGTGATCACTTACATGGCTGAAGTTGCGAGAAAAATAGGGAAAACACTTTATCAACTTAAACATGGATTACTTGATGATTATCTCTGTCAACAGCTCAAAAATCCTTCGATTAAAATGAAGCTTGCGTAAGTCCTATATCTAAAAGATCATTAAAGTGATTTTTTCAATTACTTAGCAATAAAAAATAAATAGCCATCACTAGTGTAGTTTAGGGTTGAGGTGATTTCAATTTGAACCTGAATTTTAGGTATTAAGCCCTAATTAAATACAAGGAATAAAAACTCAAGCGTGATCAAAAAAAGAGCTGACAACAGAATTAAGCAAATCATAACCACGCTGCGTGGTTTTAATATGATTGTTTTCTAATTGAATTAAGCCTTTCTTAATCATGACCTCAATTTTATCTTGAACTGTATCGACGGAAATACCTGTATATTCTTCAAAAAAATTGAGTGAAACACCTTCTTGTAAGCGAAGCGCATTCATGAAAAATTCACCGGCAATATCATCTTGTTGAACAGTTTCAATTACGCCAGAGAAAGGATTTTTATGCTCAATAATCAGTTTATGCGCTGTATTTAAATAATCTTTTGGCATTCTTGTTTTTGAAAAACGAATAATTTTTTTTTCATCTGGTAACGTTATTTTACTGTGCGCACCAGCGCCAATGCCAATATAGTCACCAAACGTCCAATAATTAAGATTATGTTTTGAGGCGCTATTTGCTTTTGCATAAGCGGAGACTTCATAACGATTTAAACCATGCTGAGCAAGCAACGCGCGCCCTTTTTGTTCTATATCAAAAACACATTCTTCTTCAGGTAATTGCTTGGGTGGATAACGATGAAAATAGGTATTAGGTTCAATTGTAAGCTGATACCAAGAAAGATGAGTTGGGTTAAAATCAAGCGCTGTATTTAAATCTGCTAACGCTTCTTCTTCATTTTGTTTTGGTAAGGCATACATAAGATCAAGATTAAAATTATTAAAGCCTGCCTCATTCGCCGTGACAATTGCTTTTTTTGCCTCAGAAGCCGAATGAATTCGGCCTAAAGTTTTAAGCTGATGATCATTAAAACTTTGAACACCAATTGAAAGCCGATTAATCCCTGCTTGAAAATAGGCTTTAAATTTTTGAGCTTCAATCGTACCCGGATTAGCTTCTAAGGTTATTTCAATATTATCGGCATAACGCACCTTGTTACTTAATGCCGTAAATAATTTTTGATAAAAATCGCCAGACATCACACTGGGTGTGCCGCCGCCAATAAAAATACTCTCAATCAGACGCCCTTGAATAAAGGGTTGATCAAAAGTTAAATCCTGTAATAAAGCCTTTAAATAAGCCTCTTCTGGTAAAACTTCAAAAGTATGAGAGTTAAAATCACAGTAAGGACATTTTTTAATACACCAGGGTGTATGAATATAAAGCGATAGCGGCGGTAGCATCATTAATTTTAATTTCTAAAAGCTTCGGTAAAAAATTCACAAAATTGCTGGAGCGCTTGCCCTCTGTGGCTTATTTTATTTTTAATTTCAGCAGGTAATTCTGCTGAGGTACACTGATGATCAGGTACAAAAAAAATAGGATCATAGCCAAAACCATTTTGTCCTTTAGGTTCTTCAACAATGGTTCCTTCCCAAGTGCCTTGAAAAATAGCCGGCGTAGGGTCATCTGCATGACGCATAAAAACCAGTACGCATTGAAAACGTGCAGTAGGTTTACTGTGAATAATGGGGGCCAAAACACGTAGAAGTTTGATATTGTTTTCTTCATCACTTGCATCAACCCCACTATAACGTGCAGAGCGAATACCTGGCTGTCCTCTTAAGGCATCGACTTCTAATCCTGAATCATCAGCAATCGCAGGCATGCCAGAATTTTTTGCAGCATTTCGTGCTTTTAAAATAGCGTTTTCAACAAAAGTAAGCCCTGTTTCTTCTACTGGGGTCACACCTCGAGAGGTTTGTGTAAAAAGCTGCATGGGTAAATGCTGAAGCATGGCTGAAATTTCTTTTACTTTGCCTGAGTTACCTGTTGCAACCACAACCTTCATTAAATCCATTCATTTAGCTCCTGTATGAGAGACATGTATTTGTTTTGTTAAACGATAAATAGCAATTTTGCCGAATAAATTAGGCATCCAAGCAGATAAAAAATGACGACGGTATAAATGATCAACTACATCGCAATCGACTATATGAATATTTTTTTCACCACACAATTTTTCAAAATCACGAAAAGTACATAGATGAATATTGGGTGTGTTATACCACGTGTGAGGCAGCGCATCGGTAATAGGCATGCTCCCTTTAAAAACCAATTGAAATCTGCCATACCAATGACCAACGTTAGGAAAAGTAATAATACTTTCTTGCCCTAAACTAAGCATTTCATCCAACACTTTTTCAGGATAACGCACCGCTTGTAAGGCTTGCGTCATGATCACAAAATCAAAGGCACCTGGTTTAAAATTACTTAAGCCTTTATCAAGATCCTGCTCAATAACATTGATCCCTTTTTCAATGCATTGCTCAATATTAACTTCATCAATTTCAAGACCATAACCAATAACGTTTTTCTCTTTTTTTAAATAAGCTAAAAGCTCACCATCTCCGCAACCTAAATCAAGCACTTTTGATCCTGGTTTAATCCAACTGGAAATCATCGCTAAATCAGGTCTCATCGTTTAATACCGCCTTACTTTTTAATACTTTATATGTATTGAGACTTTCCGCTTCAATCGCAACATTCTTCATATAGGCGCGAAAAACGCCGATGTAACGCGGCACGTTAAGTAAAAAAGAATCATGTCCTTGTGGGGCAGAAATTTTGACATAAGACACCTCTTTTTGAACCGCTGTCAGCGCATTGACTATTTCTTCTGAACGTTCTGGCGAAAAGCGCCAGTCGGTTGTAAAACTGATAATTAAAAACTTACTTTTTGCTCTTTCAAGTGCTTTTTCTAAGCTATCACCATGTTCTGAAGCAGGATCAAAATAATCTAGCGCTTTAGTCATCAGTAAATAAGTATTCGCATCAAAATTTTCTGAGAAAACTTGCCCCTGATAACGCAAATAACTCTCCACTTGAAATTCAACATCAAAGTCAAAATTAAACTGACCTGACTTTAATTCACGCCCAAATTTTAAACGCATTAAATGCTCAGAAAGATAAGTAACATGTCCCAACATACGCGCAAGCGTTAAACCCCTTTTGGGAAAAGATTTTTCGCCATAATAGCGGCCTTGATGAAAGTCAGGATCACTCATAATCGCTTGGCGCGCAATTTCATTAAAAGCAATATTCTGTGCCGATAATTTAGGGGCAGAGGCAATAATAATGGAATGACGAATACGCTCAGGATAATCAATCGTCCACTGCAATGCTTGCATTCCGCCTAAACTACCGCCAATTACCGCAGACCATTGCGTAATACCTAAAACATCTGCTAGCCGTGCTTGTGCTTGCACCCAATCTTTTACGGTAATAACAGGAAAGTCTGGCCCGTAATGATGACTGGTTTCAAGATTAATACTACTAGGTCCCGTACTGCCATGGCAGCCACCTAGATTATTGGGGCAGACAACAAAAAAACGATCCGTATCAATTGCTTTTCCAGGGCCAATACACGCATCCCACCAGCCTGGTTTTTTATCATAAATGCTATTAAAACCGGCAGCATGCTGATTACCACTTAACGCATGACAAATTAATATTGCGTTAGTTTTATGAGCGTTTAAAGTACCGTAAGACTCATAAACCAGCTGAAAATGGGGAAGCAGACGACCACATTGCAAAATAAGTGCGTCATCAAAAGAAAGGGTGTGCGCAGCAACAAGCCCAACAGAACCTGAAGGTGCTACCCAGTTTGAATCGGCCGGTAATAAATTCAGCTCAAAAGGGTCAACGGTAGAGGGCATTTTTTCTTCCTGTATACTTTTTTAAAGGCTCAAATGGCACATGAGTTTAACTCATGATTTTATATTTAGAGAGCAGGTTATATAACGTGGGCCGCGTGATGCCAAGCGCCCGCGAAGCCTCAGCAATATTATGGCCAGCCATTTGAAGTGCTTGAATAATAGCCGTTTTTTCAGCTTTATCGCGTACCTCTCTTAAATTAAAAGGCGTAACTTCTTGTGTAACCAAGGGTAGCTCAAGATCGCTCACTGTAATACGATTGCCTTCGGCAAGCAGGATTGCACATTTAATCTTATTTTCCAACTCTCTAATATTTCCAGGCCACTCATAATTCTCCATAGCCGTAAGTGCCTCCTCACTAAAACTTTTAATTGCAAGATGAGAAACAGAGGCATATTTTTCAAGCAATTTATGGGCTATATACGAAATATCGCCTTTGCGATCACGAAGCGCTGGAACTTTAATGACAACTTCATTGAGCCGATAAAATAAATCTTCACGAAAAGAACCTGTTTCAATGAGATGATGTAAATCTCGATGTGTAGCAGAAATAATGCGCACATCTACTTGAATTATTTCATCTCCACCAACTCGTTCAAACTCTCTTTCTTGTAAAAAACGCAGTAGTTTTGCCTGTAAATGCATTGGCATATCACCAATTTCATCGAGAAATAAAATACCGGTATGTGCTTGCTCAATTTTACCTTTTTTTTGTTTGATTGCGCCTGTAAAGGCGCCTTTTTCAAAGCCAAACAACTCACTTTCAAGTAGATTTTCAGGAATGGCTGCGCAATTGAGCGCATAAAAGGGCTGATCTTTTCGATTACTATTTTTTCGTATTGCTTGCGCAATGAGTTCTTTACCTGTACCTGTTTCGCCTAATATGAGTGCGGTAAGGGGGCTGCTTGCTATTTTTTGCACTATTTTTATTAAAGAGAGCATAGGCTCACAGCAGGCATGAATGCCTTCAAGCTGTATAGGCACCTCCAGTGAAATATCCTGTGCTTCCCATTCAATATGCTTAAAAGCACGCTCAACAATAAATTGAATTTTTTCGCCTGCGACAGGTTTCGGAAAATAATCAAACGCACCTAAATGAAGCGCTTTTAGCGCATATTGCTGTTGATCTTGCCCTGTCATAATAATAATTTTTACCTTAGGGGAGAGCAGCCGTATTTCTTCTAATAACTCAAAACCAACCGTTGGATTGCCCGATGCAGGCGGCAAGCCTAAATCAAGCAAAACGACTTGAGGATCATGCTTTCTAAGCTCAGCTAAAGCACTTTTTTTATCTGCGGCAACGGTAATGGAAATTTCATCATTCAAACACCAGCGCATTTGCGTTTGCAAACCAATATCATCTTCAATAATAAGTAGCTTTTTCAATGCTATCACTCCTTTTTCGGTAAAATCAGCCTAAAAATACTTCCTTTTCCTTTTTCGCTTACCACAACAATATCGCCCCCTAACTCTCTTGCATACAAGCGGCTTTGATAAGCACCCAAACCCATGCCTGACAGCCCTTTTGTCGTCATATACGGTTTAAATAAATCATGCTTTAAAAAGAAAGGATCAATGCCACACCCTGTATCTGAAATATTCACAATAATAGATTTTTCACTTTCAATCAGCGTAATTTCCACTTTTCCATCACTTGGGGTTGCTTCAATTGCATTAATTATTAATTGATTAATAATGGATTCAATTTTTTTAGGCGCTGTTTTAAAAAAAACAGATTGTGGATAATCAATAAACTGCGGCTTAGGTAAATTTAAGTTTTTACTTCTAATAATTTTCTGAATGATTTGAACAAGATCAACCTGTTCAAAGATTAGTGTTTTTTGATTTTCATGAACTTGAAAATGAGATAGTACCTGAGTAAGTTTAGCGGCAGAATGTGCCGTAGTCATAACCATATCACTCATAAATTCAGCATTATTTTTATGCTTTTGCGCATTAGATACCAGTAAATTTAATTGAGATAGTACAGTTTTAATATCGTGAACCAGGAAAGAAGTCGTTTGATGTACCGCGACAAATTGGCGGGCAGAAGAGAGCGCTTCCCCGTTTAATTTTTGAGCAAGATGACAGGCAAGTTGTCTTGAAACAATTTTAAGTAAATCAAAACTTTCCCAGTTTAATTTAATTAACTTTGTGCGAGCTTCAGCAAGGGCGACAATACCAATGAGGGACTGTTGAACAATCAGAGGAATCACAAGCCATAATTTAGGATGAGTGCGAAGCGTGCTCGGTAATAAATCAAGCATGAACTGATTATAACTGCCGTTATCTTTTATATCGATAATCCATTCTTTTTTCTCCCAAGCATGCATTAGCTCACGAGAAGCATTAAAGCGATTGCACTCAAACTTGAAAAGAGAGTCTTTTTTTAAGAAAAAATCTTGTTCTTCATATAACCAAATAGCACCACCTTGTGCTTGTATTTTTTCAGTGAGATGAAAAAGAGAGGCATCTAAAATATCTTCCATATCTTGGGTTAAGGTTAATGAGTTGGTTAATTCGTTCCATTCATTTCGATAGTCATACTGATAACGAAAAAAATTTTGCCTTAAAAAAACCTTTATTTTTGCTTGAATTTTACCGGAAAAAAATACAAGCACCAAAAGTAAAAAACTGAAAATTGTCAGTAATATTTTTAGAAAATCTGAAAATTTCTCATCTGACAATTGGATAAAAGTACTAAAAAAGGAGACGAATAAAAGATATAAACTGGCAAAAAAAAGAACAGTACTTTTATAAATAATTTTATGCGAAATACTTAATGGGAAATGATGTTTTTCTTCTCTTGAAAAACCAATAAAAAAAATAGGCACAACAAAAGTATTGATAATTAATCGAGTGGCTTCTAGGAAATAATTATTTTTTAAAATTAATAGCTGAAGAGAGAAAAAAATAAAATCATATGAGAATATAAAAATAATCGGAATGCAAATAAACTTTACTCGCCACCTTGAAGAAAAAGAAATATTTTTAATGATAAGCTCAGAAAGCCAAATATTTAAAACCGAAAAAATGGTGAATAATATATAACTTAAATAAAGATAAAAATTCTGGCCTCTTAAAGAAAAGAAAAAAGAAAAGGAAAAAGAAAAAAAATGAGCAATTTGTAATATTAAAAACAAAAAAGATAAAAGGGTAAGCAATAAAAGCATTCTGTTGATTATTTTTTTTATGTCTTGGCGAAAAGATTCTTCGCGAAAATGAGCACTTAAAATTGAGAGCAATAAAGCCTGCCAAAAAAATAAGCGGCACCATTCTGGAAAAAGAAAAAAGAACCGATGTATTGATAAGGGGTAATTATAAGGAATATGTAAAAGACTCCATATAACCGAACTCAAAGCAGCCCAAAAAAACCAGCTATTCTTATACCTTACAGCAGAAAAAATGGCTAAAATTCCATAAAAAAAGGCGCAAATTGAATATCCCATTAACTCAAGCATTACACTTCCTTTTTTGCGTAAGTCTTAAATACCCAAAGTAATTGGAATCACCGAGGCGGCGGCAAGAGAGAGAACCCCATGAGCATAGATAAACTATGTGATTGGGGTGAATGAGCGCTGCCAACAATGCCGCGTGTTCAAGTGTGAAGAGTCAATTACGAAGGGTATATATCTGCTAAATTAAAGAAGAGGCCCCTTAACTTCTTTAGTTACAGGGGGGGTTTTATTTTTTTTACTATGCTTTATTATCTCAAGATAATGATCTCGTATCGCCGTATTTTTAGGCTCAGTTTTATAAGCTTGCTCCATTACTTTTTCTGCTTCTTCTAATTTATTTTTATTAAATAAAATCCAGGCATAGGTATCCAGCACGTAGGGATCTTTTGGTGCAAGCTGCACAGCATTTTCCGCAGTTGTTTCTGCGCGCTCATCGTGCGCTTCAAAATAAGCCCAAGCAAGATTATTGAGTAATGTTGCATTATTTTGATATTTTAATACAGATTGCTCAAGGTGAGTTACGGCTTCTTTTTTTAAACCCCCGCTTAAATAAGCATTACCTAAAGCAATATCTGCTGTAATATCACTGCTGCTATTTGTCCAAGCTAAAATATGCCCTAATGCATCCTGTGGTTTTTCGCCATTTTTTAAGCGCGCCTCATAATATTTTAATGATAAAATTTCATTCTGAGCATAATGCCAAGCTTGTTGATAGGCTTCTACGCTTTTCTTGCTATTATTTTCTTTTGCCCATAAATCACCTTCAAGCTCATAGCCAAAATGGGCATTAGGTTGCTGTTTTTTAATATTCTCAATCACCTGAATACTCGCTTCTTTTTCATTTAGCTTATAAAGCAAAGAAGCCAGCATTGCTTCCAGCTTAATTTCGTTAGGCAATAATTTAAGAGCCTCTTCTAATTCTTTTTTTGCAGGAAGTAAAAGCATTTTATTCATTAATAACTCAGCGCTTTTATCATAAACACTCGCCAATAATTTTTTAACCTCCATGCTGTTAGGATGTCTTAAATAAAGATCCATAGCATCTTCTTTTGCTTGTGCAATATTCTCTTCTTTTAGATAAATATTGACGAGTACTAAATGTGGATTAATAAGCCGAGGATGCTGATTGGCAATTGCTTTAATTTCTTTTATGGCTTCTTGAGAAGAGGTAAGTCGGCTTTTAGCGAAGTATAAGCCACGTAATGCCACCAGTTGATCAGGTTGTTTTTTTAGTACCGCCTCAAAATAAAATAAAGCTTTTTTCCATTTTGCTTCAATCCCATATAATGTGCCCATAATTAAAAGAGCAGGGCCATAATCTGGGGAAAGTGCCAATGCTTTTTCAAGGTTTTTTTCAGCTTCTAAATTCTGTTTATTTCTAAGATAAGCAATAGCTGAAAAAGTGAGAAGATCTGTATTTTCTGGGTCTTTTGCTAGCATTTCATCTAAGGCGCTTCTTGCTTCTTGCGGTTGATTTAAATTTAACTTCGTTAGAATGAGTAGTTTTTTTGCATCCTGATACTTAGGGTCAAGCTTAATGGCTTCTCGCAAATAGTTTTCAGCCTCTTTAAATTCACCATTTGCATATTTAATTGCGCCTAACACGGTTTCAGTAGGTGCATAATTGGGATTTAATTTAAGCAATTTTTGAAAGGTTTGCTCTGCTTGTGTTAATTGACCTTCTAAATACGATGCCATGCCTTCTTTATATTTTGAAATAAAGACACCTTGAGGCGTATTTTCTAGTATTTGGCTGAAAGTAATCGCCTGCTCTGGTTTCCCTTGAGCAATTAAAGCTTTAACAATGCCATTTAAGGCTAGAAATTTTTCAGGGGTAACCGTATCTAACGCATTCATTTGAAGCAGTGCTTTGCTAAAAAACTCCTCAGCATCAGCATATTTTTCAGCCATAAAAGCTAATTTTCCACGCCATAACAACATCTGTATATTGATATCATCTTTTCTTTCAATCTCTGTTAAAGCAAGATTAAGCTCTTCTATATTACCTATTTTAAAAGCATATTCTGCAAGCCCTAAATAAGCTTCGATATAATTATTATTGTTTTTCAACGATTCATAAAAAGCCTCTTTTGCTTCTATATTGTTATTTATTGCTAATAAAGAAAACCCTTTTAGGGTATAAAAAATATCGTAAGAACTAGCATTAATTGCAGAGAATATTTTTTCAAGCTCTGTCAAAGCAAGCTCAGTTTTTTCTTGTTTAATTAAGGTTTTAATAAAATCAAAAGCAACATCTGTATTATTAACAGCAAGCGCTTTGGCACTCGCTAAAGCTTTATGTGCCTCTTCTAGCCTGCCTAACTTAAGTAAAGTTTTTCCTTTAATATGCAAAGCATTCACATTGCCCGGTTCAAAATTTAGAGCATTTTTACTTTCAATTAAAGCGCTTTTGAGCTGGCCTACTTCTAGATAAGACTCAGCCAAAACAATATGTTTATAGGCTTTATTTTCTTCTTGTCGCTCGCAAGCAGCCAGGTTAAACATAAGAATAAAAAGAAAAAAAACAACGCTAATTTTTAGAAACATATTCTCCCCCTTAATCCTAATACGCATTAAAAAATATTTTTACTTATGACTCATTCATGAGAAATAAGTTTTCTAAAAGTTTAAAATAAATACATTGTAACGTCTCAAGTTCTTCGACAGATACACATTCATTTACTTGATGAATTGTTGCATTCACAGGGCCCAACTCAATAACCTGAATGCCATAAGGGGCGATAAAACGACCGTCAGAAGTGCCGCCGCCTGTCGATAATTCAGGCATAATATTTTTAATTTTTTGAATGGCGGCAACGGTTTGCTCAACCAATATCCCAGGCTGCGTTAAAAACGGTTTTCCGCTTAAACGCCAGGTTAAATTATATTTAAATCCAGCTTTTTGAAGAATTAACTCAACTTTTTCCTGTAAAGATTCCGCTTGTGATTCAGGACAAAATCTAAAATTAAAACAAAGCGTAAGTTCCGCAGGAATAACGTTTGTCGTGCCCGTTCCACTTTGAAGACTGGTTACTTGAAACGAAGTGGCTGGAAAATAAGCATTGCCTTTGTCCCACTCAACTTGAGTGAGGGTTTGTAATACAGGGGCAACTAAATGTATAGGGTTTTGCGCTAAGTGAGGATAAGCAACATGGCCTTGCTTCCCTATAACAGTGAGCTCACCATTCAGCGAGCCACGACGTCCCACGCGCAGGGTATCGCCCACTGTGACAATACTTGAAGGCTCACCGACCAAACACCAGTCTATTTTTTCACCACGAGATATTAAAGCCTCAATAACTTTAGCGACCCCATTAATAGCAGGCCCTTCTTCATCACTTGTCAGCAAAAAAGCAAATGAACCTTTAAAATTAGGCTGCTTTTGAATAAAAGCTTCCATCGCAACAATCATTGCGGCGATACTTGCTTTCATATCTGCACTACCACGCCCATAAAGATAACCTTCTCGAACCTCTGGCGTGAAAGGATCGCTCTTCCATTCTTTCGTATTACCAGGTGGGACAACATCTGTATGCCCTAAAAAAACAAAACAAGGGCTTTCTTGTCCTCGACGTGCCCACAGATTTTGCACTTCGCCAAAGGGTAAAGATTCAATCTGAAAACCTAATGGGAGAAGTCTTTGTGCAATAATTTTTTGGCAATTTGCATCTTCTGGCGTGATAGAAGGCTGTTTAATAAGTTCTGAGGCAAGTGATAAAGTGGGCGACATATTAAGGGGCCCTTGTACGTTAGAGTGTTACGTTTTTTTACGTTTAGAACTTACGTAAAACTGCCCAGCTTTGTTGTCCTGCTTCGTCGTACGACTTGTACTGTCTTCATCGCAACGCCTTGCTGGAACAGTTTTGCGTAAGCTCTATAGTGGAAGAAAGGGAGAGTAGAGAAGAGTAAATCAATTTAAAGATGAAAAAAAGCCAATTTTTTTATAAAATGCCTTCCTTGGACTCAAGGATAACTACAATTAGGCATTATCCTTTGCCTAACGATACCTTTCGCAGGGGTATTCTTCTATCAGCTGCTCTCATTAATTGAGAAGAGAGTACAGCTATAATCTTACTTTTTGACGATATGTAAAAGTTTTGAGTGTTCAAAAAAAACACTGTAACTAGGATAATCCCAGCGCGTAATAGGGGGCGCACCAACAGCGGCATGTTTTTTTTCAGGGTTTCCCCATTGTTTTTCAACTTCGCCCATACTTGCACCTCTTGCTAAATCTAACGTAACCGCAGCAGGGGAGGGAATACGGATTTGCTCTGCATGTACAGCAGAATAAAATAATACACAGGTTGATAATAGAAAGAGTCTTGACGTATTTGCTAAAAGTTTCATCTGTCACTCGCTTTATACTTATTCAAAATCAGCACAGTGAATTCAATTTTTTGGCTGATTTCTACCATTATTTAAGTTGTTTTCGGTTTTCCATCTCATTTTATTAAAAATAATCGTCTTTCCTGCGATATATTTTAGTATTACGGATGAAAGCAATTTGATCAAGAAAACACAGATGTCATATTGAAATAGTTTGATGGCTCGTTTTTTTATGCCATTTGTTAAATAGAATTATTCAACGTAAAATGCCGTGTATTTTCCCCTTCTTTCCCATTCAATACAAAGGACGTTATGTTTAAACCGCTGGCACTCTTTATTGGCTTACGTTACACCGGTGCGCGACAAAAAAATCACTTTGTTGCTTTAATTTCAAAAATCTCGATGGTAGGTATCATGTTGGGTGTCACCGTTTTAATCGTTGTGCTCTCTGTCATGAATGGTTTTGATCGTGAACTGCAAAACCGTATATTAGGAATGGTGCCTCACGGAACTGTGCGCGGCTACGATCCTGTGGATGATTGGCATAATCTTGCCTTAAAAATGGGTAATCGTGACGGGGTGTTGGCGGTAGCGCCTTTTTCGCAAGTGCAGGGCATGCTTACTCATTTGGGCGCAGTACATGGCGTTATGCTAAACGGCATTGAGCCAGAGGAAGAAAAAAAAGTATCTATTATTGACCAATACTTAAAGTCAGGGGCGCTATCAGATTTAAAAGCAGGCGCCTTTAATATCATTCTTGGCGCCTCACTCGCTAATAAATTAGGTGTCGCTTTAGGTGATAAAGTAACACTTGTGGTTCCTGAAGCGACCGTTAGTTTGGCAGGGGTTATTCCAAGATTTAAACGTTTTACGGTTGTCGGTACTTTTCGTGTTGGCGCTGAATTAGACAGTGCTTTTGCTTATGTGCATTGGCAAGATGCGGGAAAACTACTTCATTTTTTACCCAACCAAACAGAAGGCATTCGACTTAAATTTGAGGATCTTTTTTCTGCGCCCAAAAAAGTACGCGAAATAGCAGCCTCTTTAAGCGGCGAGTATTATTCAACCGATTGGACTTATACTCATGGAAACTTATTTCAAGCAATTAAAATGGAAAAAACAATGATTTCACTGTTATTGTTTTTAATTGTTGCCGTAGCTTGTTTTAATATTGTTTCAGGGCTTGTTATGTTAGTCACAGAGAAGAAGGGCGATATAGCGATACTCAGAACATTAGGTGCAACACAAAAAACAATTCGGCATATATTTATGATTCAAGGAATGTACGTTGGTTTTATGGGTTCACTCATGGGTATTATTCTCGGAATTTTAGTCGCTAAAAATATTAGTCACTTTTTCTTTTGGATAGAAAAAACATTTAAAACAGAGTTAATGGGCGCGTATTTTATTAATTATTTACCTTCTGAACTATTGTGGGGTGATGTTGTGCTTGTTTCAGTTGTTGCTTTTACTTTAAGCTTTCTTGCGGCACTATATCCTGCCTCAAAAGCGGCTAAAACTGAACCTGCTGAGGCACTTCGTTATGAATAAAAAACCAATTAATCCTATTTTGCAATGTGAAAATATTGCTAAAGAATTTTCTGAAGGCCCTCAAAAAGTTACCGTATTAGAAGGCATTAATCTTAGTATTTTCCCAGGAGAACGCGTTGCAATTTTAGGTGCCTCTGGCTCTGGAAAAAGCACCTTATTACATTTGTTAGGGGGGCTAGATACACCTACCCAAGGCAAAGTAAGAGTTGAAAATAAAGTTTTTTCAGAAATGAATGATGTTTTACGCGCTAAAATACGCAATCGATTATTTGGTTTTGTCTATCAGTTTCACCACTTGCTGCCCGAATTTACAGCGCTTGAAAATGTGGCGATGCCTCTTTTACTAAGAGAAGGGATTGCACGTAAAGAAATTGAACACAAAGCAATGGCAATGCTCGAGAAAGTAGGGCTTTCCACCCGCGTACATCATAAGCCTTCCGAATTATCAGGTGGAGAACGGCAACGTGTGGCGATTGCTAGAGCACTAATAGGTGAGCCAAAGTGTGTGCTTGCTGATGAGCCTACGGGTAATTTAGATAGCCTTACCGCCGGCAAAGTAATGGAATTATTTTTAAATTTAAATGAACAAATGAATACCACTTTTATTATTGTGACGCATGACATTAATATTGCGAATAAAATGGGTAAGCAGTTATATCTTGAAAATGGGCGCCTGAATTAAATCTAGCACTTACGCAAAACAGCGCCCCTTTATTAGCTCATTCTTTTATAGGACTTACGCAGAATTGTTCCAGCAAGGCGTCCTGACGAAGACAGCACACGCTGTACGGCGAGGCAGGACAACAAAGCTGGGCGATTTTGCGTAAGTCCTATTTTAATAGCGATGCCAAAAGCGCCCAAAATCTTTTCTATACGTTTGCTGCACGATCTTTTTTTTCTCATCATGCCAACTAAAATGAATGCTGCCTGTTTCTGACGTTATCAGTGTTTTAATCTGCCTATTTTGGTAACGTTTAACGATATGCGGGTGTGGATGAGAAAAAGGATTATTAAAACCTGCTGAAAAAATTGCCCAAGTGGGTTTAACTTGATTAATAAAACCTGTGCTAGAAGAGGTGAGTGAACCATGATGAGGCACAACGAGAATATCTGCCTGTAACTGATCAGCGTTATGCATCAATACTTCTTCCATTTCTTTTTCAATATCCCCTGTGAGTAAAACAGAATAGTTTTCACTCACCACTTTTAGTACGCAAGATAAATTAGAGCGATAATTTTCCTGATTGCCAGGAAAAAGAAATTCAAAATGCACGCCATCCCAATCCCACTTTTTCCCCTTAGCACAAATTGAGTGAGGGGATAATATACCCATAAGTTGCTCTTTTGATAAATCAACAGGTAAAACGGGTGTAATAACAGGTGTATGAGGAAAAGCTTCTAAAATTGAGCTTAGCCCACCACGGTGATCTTTATCAAAATGACTGAGCGCGATGAGATCTAATTTAGATAAACGTTTATAATCAATAAACGGCAAAATAAAACGGCCGCCTGCATCCCCCTCATCCCACTGTGAGCCTGTATCGTACAATAACACATGATTTTCTGTTTCAATCATCACAGCAAGCCCTTGCCCTACATCTAGTATATGAAGCGCCATATCCTTTCTTTTTATTTTTTCATTCACAGGAAATAACCAAGGCAACATAAGCAAAAAGCTTAAATAACGCAGCGGCAAGCCCAAAGGGAGCATAAAAATTAAAAGGGCGATACAGATCATTAACAGCTGAATAATAGAGGTTTCAGGTAGCATGATACTAATGCCAGGCAACGTACTTATTTTTTCAAGGCAGACCCAAGAATACTGAATGAGTAGGCTCGTTAAATACAACATCCCCTTTGCCAAATAAAAAAGAGGGGAAATAAAGTTACTTAATATCAATAATAAAGTAGCGATAAAAGCAAAAGGCAATAAAATAAAAGTTACCCAAGGTACGCCAATAAGATTTACTAACGGGGAGATAAGCGATAAAGGATAATCAAAAAAAGACAGAATAGGCAACATACCTAAACTTAGTGCACACTGTAAAAATATTGCTTTTTTCCAAAAAGAATAATGGGTTCTTTGGCTTGTTATCCAAATAATAAGGCTAACAGCAAAAAAAGAGAGCCAAAATGAAAGGTTTGCCGCAAGATTTGGCGCAATTAAAAAAAGAATGGCTGTGCTGATGAATAAACTATCTGTCATTGTCCACGCAAAGGGACACCAATATTTCACGACAAAAAAAATAAAAATCATTAAGAAAGCTCTTTCAGCTGGTACTGTAAAACCTGAAAGTGCAACATAAATAAAAGCAAAAAAAAGCGCGCAAAGAGAAGCCGCTTTAGGCACATTTATATAACGAATAAATAAGCTGTTTTTTGAAAAGAAGAAATTAAATATAAAAAAAATCATGCCCGTAACGAGGGTAATATGCTGACCTGAAATAGCGATTAAGTGAGCTGTTCCTGTTTTTTGTAAAACTTGCCAGTGTGCTTGCGTGAAATCAAGGGTATCTGCTAAAACAAGCGCAGGCAAAATGATCCTGCTGATATCATGAGGGGTTACTTCTTTAAGTTGTTGACTTAAACTAGCACGAAATGTTTCAAAATTTGGTTTGTCGTTAATAAGCATGCTTTCTAATGAAGAAAGCTTCCCCCTAACTTCACTATTTTCAAAAAACCATAAGCGCTCAATATCAAAACCGCCTGGATTTAAACTACCCCTTTGTATAGAAAGACTTGCCTGAAATATTCTCGTTTCACCCGGTTTCCAATTCGTTTCTTTCGGTGTTAGGATAATAAGCCGCGAAAGATGATGGTATTGTTCAAGACAGGCATCACTGAGATTTACTTTGATACACTTTGGCTTCACAATAATCTGCTTGCCATAAATATTATTTTTATAGTAACGAACGATATCTCCTTCAATATAAAAAGTGGCGTTTTTTTCAAATTGATGATCGAATTTAATATCATGCAACGTTTGAAATTGTAAAGTGGCGGTGGTCATGCCAATAAAAAAGGACGAAATATAGCTAAATTTTTGATTAACGCGTGCAAGCATTAGGTTAATAATAACAAGGGCAATAACCCAAGGAAGAGAGGGCAGTGCTGGTAAGATAAAAAGAATCATTACGCCTGCACACAAAAAAAGCGCATGATGAGAGAGCATCAACTGTTTATCCTGCTAAAATTGGTTTGTAATATAAATAAACGGCCACTTTTTTTCTATAACTTTTTTATTTATTGTGATTTGTGAAAAAAATTATCCAACGTTATACCCCCTCGCAAAAAACGCTTGATGAAAATAAGTTTTTATATTTATTTAAAGTCTTTTTATCTAAACCTGATCTGTGGCATCTCAATAGACGTTCTGTCGCTGGCGGCTTTTTTTGGGGTATTTTTGTCTCTTTTCTACCTATTCCCTTTCAAATGCCCATATCAGCTTTTCTTGCCTTAGCGTTTAGATTCAATTTGCCCGTAGCCCTTTTAGGCACGTGGCTGAGCAACCCTATTACATCGCCTATTATTTTTAGTTTTGAATATGCACTAGGTTCAAAGTTATTAGGCTCACACCTGTTATCAGATTTAAATTCAAAATTTACATCTGATGGATGGATTAACGCTATTTTCTCCATGGGATTAAGCGAGTGGTTAGATAAATTTTCAGGAATATGGTACCCAATGATGCTCGGTGGCATTATTTGCGGGCTAGCGGGCGGTTTAATTGCTTATATTTGGGTCAGAATTTACTGGCGTTTAGCCGTTGTTCGCTCATGGAAAACAAGAAAAAATAATCGTCAGAAATCGTAAAAAGTCATACCTCTTAAATTAACATCCTGTTTTAGTTTTGGCTTTTCATTTGCCGTTCATCCTGAGTTTGTCGAAGGGTTTTAATCAACTTATCCTTCGACAAGCTTAGTCTTTAGCTATATCTGGCAACGATTAAATCTCGAATAGTATCAGCCACAAGCTCTGGTGTAATGCGAACTGCTTCTATATTGGCACTCTTCGCATAATCAATCACATAACGTCTAAAAAGTTGATCAATACCTTTTTGAGTCAATGAACCCTGCTCACCAAAATCAGATGGTTCCAACAGGGTTAGAAGATCCTTCATAGCGGAGGGTAACTTGCTTATTCCACGATCTACCATTGCTTTCATGGTTAATAGGGGGTTAGCAGACACCTCTCTTGACTGATTATTTTCAATAGAATTAGGATAGTTTTGATATCCCTTTGGTTGTATATCCATCGCTGACGGCTGTCTTACTACATCTAATTTAGAGCGTTTGCTCGAAGAGGTAAGTGTGCCTTCTGGATAAGAACGTTTTCTATTTAAAATGGGATAGCTCTCCCTAGATGCTTTACTGGTGCGATTCCCGCTTAATGTCAATTCTGTAGCGCCCGCAACTGCCTGCGGAGAAACTAATGCCGGGCTAGCTTTTATCAAGCTCATCAGCGTTGGATTCTTAAGCTTTACGAGCTTCTGTATTGCAAAACTTACGATTACATCAGCCCATTCAATGCAATTCTTCGATACCACATCAACAATCTCTGCTCCATAGGATTTTTCAATATGTTTTTTTGCAACTAGAAAGGGTTTAATACATGCAAAGCTTGCTTTTTCTTCTGCAGTCACCTTATTTTCAGGTTTTTTGAGTGCAGCCAACATGATTTGTATATCTTTTAATGTATATCCCTCTTTCAATAATTTTGGAACATAGAGCCGTTTTGCAACATCCCGAACTGCTTTATCAGAAATAGAGAGGGCAAACCCTAACTGACGGGTAAAGAAGTCTAAGTTCGACATGTTTTGGCTTTGACCAGCCATAGAAGAGAGCCAAGCGATAAATGTTTTACGGTCATTGATCAGTTTTGGGCTTACTTGAAAGCGTGCAAAATTATGTAGCTCTACTTTAGAGCTATCTATTTGAAGGAATTGATTCCCCTTAGATATTAGATGACGCACTAAGAAACGGCCTTCACAGTCTGTAGAACCATAAATACGCTTATTTTCCCCATGCAATTCTTTTAGTGCTTTGAGCCCCCCAGAGCCCACAATTAAACAAGGCTCTGCAGGGTATCCAAGACTAATTTCTTTGTCACAAGCTTTACTTTGTAATTTCCAATGTAGATCAAAGGCTTCTGTTGTGGCTAAATTTTTTGCCTCATTTTTATGAGCAATCGGAAGCTGGTAACCTATCGTTGTGAACTGATTCTCTTCTAAATTGAATACTCGATCGATAGACTGCGCTGTTAGCGTTGTATCTCCATCCATGCTGATAAATCTTGCCCCCTCTTGTATAGAGGGTAAGGCTTTATTAAAACAGTGATTACGAATAGTACCAAAGGGTATTATTTTTCGTGAATGATCAGATCCCTTTACAGTCCATTCGAAGCCGTGTCGCTCAATAATAATATTATTATTTGTCTTTATTTTAGAGAGTACAGAATCTGTCTTACCAATAGCTTTTTGCGCCCGTTCTTTATTCGGCCCATTAATACCCAGTATTACTTTAACGCTGTTTGTTTTGTCCCATTTTTTTGCTTGAGATAGACTGGCATCCAAGGCTTGGACAAACTCTATAGTGCTAACATCCGGAGCGGTACCGACCGTTGGAAGTAATATGATTAAATCAACACGCGTGTTAGCGGGCACGCCACTTTGCTTTAATGGGTAGCTTTTTACATCCACGATATCTATGCAGTTTAACGTCAGACTGCTAATAGACTGCACTAGCGTGATTTTCTGATACACCGCGTGGATCGCTTTTCTTTTTTGAGATAGATCTATTTCACTCGCTTGGGTTTGAGTTAGATTCTGGAGTTGCTCCTCCTGAGACATCACGTCTCTAGAGAGAAGTGCTTGATAAGCTTCAGGCGTGAAACCTACCTCTTCATCTATTTTCTCTGGGCAGGCTGCCGTACGAAGCTGAATAAGCTTTTGATCGTTAGAATTCTCTACCAGATTAATTAATCTGGTCGTTTCAGAGGTTTGATCTTTCTTATCCCAATTAATTAGCGCTAGATAGTCAGATATTTTAAGAGAACGCGCAAGCGCAAGCCAAGGATCTGGTTCTGTTTTTTGAATTATTTCTGTGATAAAAGCTAACTTAATACCCAGCAAATCTTTTTGTAACATCAAACATCTAAAATGATGGTATATCACTTTTTTGGCAGTTAGCTCATTAGCATTTATTTTTAGGGCGATTTTAAACGATTCTAATATATTCACTAGCACCGTTTTATCTCTAATATTCTGCATCCCATGAAGCGCATTACCAATTGCTTGAGCGTTAAAGTCAGTCACGGCCGGTATTTTCGTAGCGAGCGCGCTCAATACTGCCTGCACCGCGTTACTATCTGTCAGGTTCTTCAGCCCATAAAGAGCATTACCAATTTCTTGACCGTTAAAGCCAGTCACCGCCGGTATTTTCGTAGCGAGAGCGCTTAATACTGCCTGCACCGCTTCACTGTCTTCAAGATTCTTGAGCCCATAAAACGCATTACCAATTGCTTGAGCGTTAAAGTCAGTCACGGCCGGTATTTTCGTAGCGAGCGCGCTCAATACTGCCTGCACCGCGTTACTATCTGTCAGGTTCTTCAGCCCATAAAGCGCATTACCAATTTCTTGAGCCTTAAAGCCAGTCACCGCCGGTATTTTCGTAGCGAGAGCGCTTAATACTACCTGCACCGCTTTACTATCCTCAATATTCTGCAGTCCATAAAGCGCATTACCAATTGCTTGACTATCTAAGTTAGTCACGGTCCGTATTTTCGCAGCGAGCGCGCTTAATACTGCCTGCACCGCGTTACTATCTGTCAGGTTCTTCAGCCCATAAAACGCATTACCAATTGCTTGACTATCCCAGTCAGTCACCGCCGGTATTTTCGTGGCAAGAGCACTTAATACTACCTGCACCGCTTTACTATCTGTCAGGTTCTTCAACCCATAAAACGCATTACCAATTTCTTGAGCTTTAAAGCCAGTCACCGCCGGTATTTTCGTCGCGAGAGCACTCAATACTGCCTGCACAGCATTACTATCTGCAAGATTTTGCAGCCCATAAAGCGCATTACTAATTGCTTGACTATCCAAGCCAGTCACCGCCGGTATTTTCGTAGCGAGAGCACTTAATACTGCCTGCACAGCTTTACTATCTTCAAGATTCTTGAGCCCATAAAGCGCATTACCGATATTTTGAGCATCAAAATTAGTCACTGCCGGTATTTTTTTGGCGAGAGCGCTCAATACTGCCTGCACCGCTTCACTATCTGCAAGATTCTTGAGCCCATAAAGCGCATTACCGATATTTTGAGCCTTAAAGTCAGTCACCGCCGGTATGATCCTAGATAATCTTAGCAAGATATGATTTACGCATAATTCTGTTCTAATTATCCTTTGCTCACCAACGGTACTAAAGCACCCAAGTTTATGCATTAAGCTCCCGATACTAATCGCATTTTGATGATCCCAATTGCTATTGGTTAAAAACTCAAGGAGCGCTTGCCTATCTGCTATAGAACCCATGAAGGGAATTATGTTACTGATTTTGGAGAGACAAACAGGATTAATTAAATGTCTATTAGGGACAGATCTAAGATCGCGCAGGATCATACCAGAACTATTGGTATATCGTTGATTGTGTTGTTTTAGAAGTTTCACTTCGTTATTTATCCCACATTGAGCGCCCCTTAAATTGCCATCTTTTATTTTAAATATGTAACGTTAGTGGTATCTTCACGGTTTTATGCTTGGCATTTATGATTGCTGCTGAAAACGGGAGAGGCGCATGGAAGGCTTGGATATTAAAAGGTTAGA
>CAMAPQ010000045.1 GCA_945860125.1 Klebsiella pneumoniae | reverse complement strand
CGCTGAGATTCTCTATGACACTCTGTCATTTAAAGCGGAGCTGATAAATGCATCAAAATGAGTTCTGAATCATGAAAAATAGATCAAAAAATAAACAAAACAATAATGCTCACAAAAAATTTTGCCACTATGCGGAATGTCGGGTACAGATAAACACAGGGCCTTGCTCAAGTAATTGACGTAACAAGGTGATGCCCATGGTAAATAAATGTTTTTGCTGATTAATCACGACTTCAGGATCTAATGCCAATGGCTCTGTTTCCATGGCATTGACAAAAACAGCTTGGGCAATAGAATCAACCCTAGGAATTTTACTAAAAGGCCTTGTTCTAAAGGCCGTCCATAATCCAGACAAAATAAGTTGACGTCGAATATCTAAAGAAGATAAATGCTTTATTTGGTCAATAGAATAAGAAGGGTAAACTTCAAATAGTTCATCACGGCTAGAAAGAAACTTGATAATAATCGATTGAAATAAACCCGCTTCATTACAATGAATATCAGAAACAATGCCGCCTGCTGGAGAAGTGAAAAGAACGCCCGGATTGGTACGATCTTAAAAAAGAGGTTGACCACACTTTACATTTTGGCCGATTGAGACATGGACATCAGCCAGTATTCCATGATAATCACTGGCCAATAACGCAACAGATCTTAAATGTTGCACCTCATATATTTTTTGTTCTGGCTCACCAATCAGAGGTAGATTGAGTCCTTTTTTAATCTGAATCATTGCTATCCTTAGCTTATTTTCCCATCCTTGGGAAGTTATCTTAATTATTCATAACTATGGCATCAGGCGATACGATACATTTGCGATACATTAGCGCAACAATATTTTATTCAGCAGGAATAACCGGATGAACAATACCCGCAATTTTTTGCAACATTCTTACCACCTGACAGCTATAACCAAATTCATTATCGTACCAAATATAAAGCACGCATCGACTACCTTGAATAATAGTTGACTCTGAATCAACAATCGCGGCATGACGAGAACCAACAAAATCACTAGAGACAACTTCTGTTGAAGTCACATAATCAATTTGCTTACGCAAAGCTGAGTGCAACGCAACTTGTCTTAAGTATTGATTAATACCCTCTTTTGTCACTTCTTGACCTAAAGTAAGATTCAAAATTGCCATGGACACATTGGGAATCGGCACACGAATGGCATTTCCTGTCATTTTCCCTTTCAATTCAGGCAAGGCTTTTTCAACCGCTTTTGCAGCACCTGTTTCAGTAATAACCATATTAAGCGGCGCACTACGACCACGGCGGTTACCTTTATGGTAATTATCGATTAGGTTTTGATCATTGGTATAAGCATGTACGGTTTCGACATGGCCACACTCGATACCGTACTTATCATTAATTACTTTAAGCACCGGTACAATGGCATTTGTCGTGCAGCTTGCCGCAGAAAGAATTAAATCATCTGCTGTAATGGTTTCTGAGTTCACACCAAACACAATATTTTTAATACTGCCTTTACCAGGCGCCGTGACGATAACGCGTGCAACACCCGTTGATTTTAAGTGTTTCTTTAAACCCTCTTCATCACGCCACTTACCGGTATTATCAACAATAATTGCATTATTAATATCATAAGTGGTGTAATCGATCGTATCTGGCGCATCAGAATAAATAACCTGAATAAAATTACCATTTGCGATAATCGCATTTTTTTCAGAATCAATGGTGATCGTACCTTCAAAAGAACCATGTACGGAATCACGTCGCAATAAGCTAGCACGCTTTGCTAAATCATTTTCATCGCCTTTGCGCACAACAATGGCTCTTAATCTTAACCCCTCACCCCCACCTGTTTTTTCAATCAAAATACGCGCAATAATGCGCCCTATTCGACCAAAACCGTATAAAACAACATCCTGCGGGCCTATTTTAGCGTTCTTGTTTGCACCTATAACGGAAGCAACTTCTTGGGCGAGAAAGGCCTCCATCGAAAGATCTTTAGCGTGCTTATACTTCATTGCAAGCTTACCAATATCAATTCTGGCAGGCGCAAGATCAAGATGACTCAAAGCTTCCAAGACAGGAAAACTATCTTCAACAGATAACTCCACATCTTCCATTTGTCTTACAAAACGATGGGCTTTTAAAATAGAAATGACAGAGCGATTAACAATCGGACGACCATAAATACTGGTAACAACATTATTTTTACGATACAACTTACCAATCAAAGGAATCATTGCTTCAGCGAGCGCTTCACTGGTTTTCCATTGATCTAAACAACGATTTTTAATTTGCGCTAAATCTGTAGACGGTATACTCACAACAATAACCTCTGATACAAGTTAGAAAATGGCTTTGCATATACCCAAGGGTATAGACGGGAAACGCAGAAATTATACTGAAAAGTGCAAAGCGAAGTAAGTGTCTATTTCCAAAGATGCAAAGTTAATAAAAGTCTATTATGATTTCACCCACTTTAAAGTCAGCCTACTCATTAAGATCAGATAATTTATAAAATTATTTCTTTTTTTGAAATTTCACCCTTAATTCACGGGATACAAGAGGAGTTTTCATGTCAAAACCGAATGCGTTTTATGCACAATCTGGTGGTGTCACGGCAGTGATTAATACCTCAGCAGCGGCCGTTATTGAAACAGCAAAAGCAAATCCCGATAAAATTGGCACTGTTTACGCCGGAAATAATGGCATTTTGGGTGCTCTTTATGAGGAGTTAATTGACACTTATGAAGAAACACCGGAAACAATTTCTCAGCTGAAACACACGCCAGGCGGCGCTTTTGGTTCTTGCCGTTATAAGCTTAAAAGCTTAGAAGCTAATCGAGCAGAATATGAACGCTTAATTGCTGTTTTTCAGGCACACAATATCCGTTACTTTTTTTATAATGGTGGTGGTGACTCTCAAGATACCGCACATAAAGTCTCTCAACTCAGTGAAACACTCGGCTTCCCCATTACCTGTATTGGCATTCCAAAAACAGTGGATAATGATCTACCTATTACCGATACTTGCCCAGGCTTTGGCTCTGTTGCGAAATATATTGCTGTTTCAATCAAGGAAGCGAGCTTAGATGTCGCCTCCATGTACCCAACATCAACCAAAGTTTTTATTCTTGAAGTAATGGGAAGGCATGCAGGTTGGATCGCAGCGGCTGGCGCGCTTGCACAAGAAAATCCTGAAGATGCACCGCATATTATTCTTTTTCCAGAAATAGCCTTTAATAAAGAAGCTTTCCTGAAAAAAGTTGATGAAACCGTTAAAAAAATAGGCTATTGCGTTATTGTTGTATCAGAAGGCACTAAAAATGAACAGGGACAATTTCTCTCTGAAGCAGGCGGAAAAGATGCGTTTGGCCATGCTCAATTAGGTGGCGTTGCCCCTGTTATTGCTCAAATGGTGAAAGACGAATTAAAGCTTAAATATCACTGGGCAGTCGCTGATTATCTACAACGTGCTGCACGCCATATTGCTTCTAAAGTAGATGTTGAACAGGCTTATGCCGTAGGTAAAGCAGCTGTTGAGTTTGCCTTGGCAGGAAAAAATGCTGTTATGCCTGTGATTGTGAGAGATAGTGAATCACCTTATCGCTGGCATATCAGCCATGCATTACTTGCGGATGTTGCCAACATTGAAAGAAAAATGCCTAGAGAGTTTATCTCAGCAGATGGTTTCTCTATTACCGAAGAAGGTAGAAAATATCTTCAGCCTTTAATTGAGGGTGAAGATTATCCTCCTTATAACAATGGCATCCCTCAATTTGCACGCCTTAAAAAAGTGTTTGCCCCTAAAAAATTAGGGTCATTTGAACTCAAAAAATAATTTCATACCCTCTTTACAAGCTGATTATTTATCTTGTTAAAGAGGGTGCTTCATTTTTATAAAAACGAATTTGAATAAGTTAAAAAGCTTGACTAGACTAACTGCGCCGCTTAGATCCCACTATAAGTGCTTCTCGGTTCATTATGCTAAACAAAGAATTTAATTCATTATCATCAAAACCTACTGACTTCTGTGATTGCAGCACTGAGCAGTGCAGCGTTACATTTCTTAATCAAGATGAAATTGATACGCTTGAGTACTTCATTCATACAAAAGAAGCGTTCAGTCCTGCCCAGAAAATAGCCTTTGACCAATTACAAAAAAATTATAGGCACATCTATGGGTTAGATTTTCAATCAATGGGTGTTAAGCATGAGATGCAATCGATTGAAGTAAATAACTACGCTATCTGCTTGCAAAGCTTTTTGTTGCCTGCTGAAAATAGCCTTAAAGGCGTTAAAAAAGTAGAAGGGAATATACTTTTAATTCACGGCTACTGCGATCATGCAGGTATTCTAAATCATCTTATTGAAGATGGTCTCAAAGCAAACTTTAATGTTTTTACGATCGACTTACCTGGCCATGGTTTATCAAGTGGCGAACCTGCCGGCATTAATGACTTTTGTGATTATCAACCTGTTCTCGCTTGCGCTATAGAAACAGTTGAAAACATTTATAACGCCCCGCTTCATGTCATAGGTCATAGCACTGGTGCATCCATCATTGTGAGTAAAGTCTTACTTACCAAATATGATAACAGTCAAATTAAAAGCTTTGTTTTACTCTCTCCGCTCGTACGCACAAATAATTTTATTCTAGCTAAAAAGATTTATGAAAGAGCTCGTAAAATGGGCAAGAAAAATTCTCCTAGCGTCCCTCAATACGACTGTCATAACAGTCAATACATTGCCTTTGCCCAAATGGATTCTTTACAGAAGAAAACTGTCACCGCCAGCTGGTTTGGTTCATTAATTAATTGGCTACCTACCATTGAAAGCGCAACACCTGCTCACTGCCCTAATATATTAATTGTGACGGGTGAAAAAGATAAAATTGTTGATAATGAATATAACTTATCCCTTTTATCAGAAAAGATGAGGGGGGCAACGTTTAAAATAATTGAGGGCGGCGGCCATCATCTACCCAATGAAAGCCATGATGAGGTTAATCCTATTAGAGATAATGCATTCAAAGAAATCAAAGACTTTATTAAGCGACCGCCTTGTTTGATTGACTCAAGCACGCCTGATTGCTGAGCCAAAAAAAAGACATAAAAAAGGCCAGATCAATCTGGCCTTTTTAGCTTTTACATATTAGGTGGAAAGGCTAGGTAGACAAAGTTGGGTACAACTACACCTGCATACCCATCATCCTTAGTTTCATTGGATCAATTTCAACACCGGCAGCATTACTACCTGCTGGCGCAATCTCTGTTGATTTTTCTTTCGTAATATCCATCAACTGGCCATACACTTTCAGCGTAGTGTCAATATAGTTCTCAAGAACATTCCTAAACTCCGTGCCGTTAATTTCATCAATACGATCGCCATAACTAAAAACAATTTCATTAGTTACAGGATCCAAGGATAAACAACCGCCGCGCGTTTCTTGTTGTAAATAATTGATATTGAGCACTTTTCTCATAATTGTCTTTTCATGCTCAGCAGGCAACCCCATCAAGAAAGAATAAAGAAAAAACTGTTCAGAACTATCGGGCACTTCAATGAAGAAAATAAGCTCTTCATACTTAAAAGCACTAATACCATCATCATTTAGCCCAATATTCTTACCAATAGCAGAGCTAATTTCCACCAACCAAGAATTAACTTTCTTTCTATTATCAGATGACATAAATAAACTCCTTATACAATTGCTACAAAAATATCTGAATTAATTTTTCTCTTACTTTTACTATAAACTAAAAAAATAGGTGTAATCCTCTTTTTCTGTGATACCTCTTGTTACTATACCCAAAGTAATTGGAATCACGGGGAGGCGGCAAGAGAGAGAACCCCATGAACATAGACAAGCTATGTAATTGGAGTGAATGAGCGGAAGCCAACCATGCCGTGGTTTCAAGACTGAAGCTCATTTAAACAAAAATTAGATGATTGATAAGTTGGTAATTTGTAAAATATTTTTCACTGTCTTTTATTAGCCTTATTTTACAATCAGTTATAGAATAACGCCCTTATCTATTGACTCACGAAGAAACCATTATCATGTTAATTACTTTACTTTTGAGAAAAATTGCACGGTATAAAATAGCGCCAATAATGGCATTAAGCTTTATTTTATTGGCTTGCGGCCAATCAGGGTCGTTATATCACCCTTCTGAAGCAGAGGGAGCATCTAAAAAACCTCCTGCAACAAAAAAAACAGAGCTATTGCCCGATCCGCTCAAAACAAAATCTACGAAATCCTCCTCCCACTCAACAGAAAAAAAGGGGCCTTGACTTATGCATCCGCCTTTATTTAAAAATGACCTACTGCAAATTGAAGACCTATCAGCTGAAGAAATTGCCAAAAAATTTGGTACACCCACCTATGTTTACTCAAAAAAAGCCTTGGAAAGGCATTGGCTTGAGTATAAAAATGCACTGGAAAACTATCCTCATCTAATCTGCTTTGCGGTAAAAGCAAACTCAAACATCGCCGTACTACAAACTTTAGCGATGCTAGGCTCAGGCTTTGATATTGTTTCAGGCGGAGAGTTAGAGCGCGTACTTCGAGCAGGTGGAGACCCTAAAAAAATTGTTTTTTCAGGCGTAGGCAAACAAGAAGACGAAATTATAAGCGCGCTAAAAATAGGAATTCTTTGCTTTAATATTGAGTCATACCAAGAGCTGGTAAAAATTCAAGAGATTGCAAAATCGATGAATATAACGGCAAATATTTCTATTCGTGTTAATCCTAATATTAATCCTAATACCCACCCTTATATTTCAACAGGACTTAAAGAAAACAAATTTGGTATTGGATTGGAAGAAGCCGAAGCCGCTTATGAATATGCGCACCAACAGTCGCACCTTTGTATTAAAGGAATTGATTGTCATATTGGCTCTCAAATTACTCAACTTGAGCCATTTCTTGAAGCCCTTGAACAAGTTTTAGCGCTTATTGAAAAGCTTAGAAAACAGAAAATAAACATACAACATTTAGATATTGGTGGTGGATTAGGCGTTACCTATCAAGATGAAACACCACCTGAAGTGAAAAATTATATTGAAGCAATCATAAGTAGATTACGTTCTTTCGGTTCTTCTCAAGAAAAACCGCTTAAACTCATTGTTGAGCCAGGCAGGTCAATTACAGCTAATGCAGGCTTACTCTTAACGCGTGTACTTTATACAAAAGAAACACCTTTTAAAAACTTTGCGATTGTTGATGCCGGCATGAATGATTTAGTACGACCTGCGCTTTATGCTGCTTGGCAAAATATTGTAGAAGCACGCATACCTGCTTCAAGTGTACAAATAAAAAACTGGGATATTGTCGGGCCTGTTTGTGAATCAGGTGATTTTTTAGGGAAAGATAGAGAACTTACACTCGCCCCGAATACGCTGCTTGCTATACTCTCTGCAGGCGCTTATGGCTTTAGTATGTCTTCTAATTACAATACACGAAATCGTGCAGCAGAAATTCTAGTGGATGGGCACACTGCTTTTCAAATAAGAAGGCGAGAAACGCTGGACGATCAGCTAAATATGGAAAGTTTAATACCGGTAACACTAAATGATACACACGGGCAGAATACTTAAATTTACAAAAATGCATGGATTGGGTAACGATTTCCTTGTAACGGACTCGCTCACACAAGATGTTGTGCTCACCCCTGAGCTTATCCGACAATTATCCAATCGCCATCTTGGCATTGGTTTTGATCAATTATTATTAGTTGAACCGCCTGAAAATCCTACTAATGACTTTCGCTATCGTATTTTTAATGCAGATGGATCTGAAGTAGAGCAGTGCGGTAATGGTGCACGCTGTTTTGCAAAATACATTAGTGAAAAACAGTTTTCTCATAAAACTAACTTTCAAGTTGAAACGATGAAAGGGCTTATTACGCTCACAATTGAAAAGCACAATGAAGTGCGCGTTAATATGGGCGTGCCTATTTTTACCCCTGAAAGTATTCCTTTTATTACGACGGCTGAAAAAATTGATTATTCACTCATCATTAATGATGAAATATTTATTTTTGGTGCTTTGTCTATGGGTAATCCTCATGCGGTACTACAAGTTGAAAAAATTGATTCCTTTGCGGTAAAAGATATTGGTCTGCTTATTCAAAACAATGTTTGTTTTCCGCAAAAAGTAAACGTGGGATTCATGGAGATACAAAGCCCTAGCGAAATTAAATTACGCGTTTTTGAAAGAGGCGTAGGTGAAACACAAGCTTGCGGTACAGGCGCCTGTGCGGCTGTCGCGTATGGCAGAATGAAAAACTTGCTGGATGAAATCGTTCGCGTTCAATTACCCGGTGGCATGCTAACCATTGAATGGCACGGCAAAAATCAACCGCTTTATATGACAGGGCCTGCCGAAACAGTTTATGAAGGTTCGGTTACTATCCCCTATGCCTGACTTTATTGATCTATACCCTTCGCACTTGACTCTTCACACTTGAACACGCGGCATTGTTGGCTTCCGCTCACTCACCCCCATCACATAGTTTATCTATGCTCATGGGGTTCACGCTCTTGCCGCCTCACCGTGATTCCAATTACTTTGGGTATATACCCTTCGCACTTGAAAATTTGTTTTTCTTTTTTATTTTATGGCCTAGTTTTTGTTAATACCTTCTGTGTGTCGGTTCTTCAAAAACCAGTGACGTTCAAAAAAGGGAAACAGCCACTATGCAAACATCTGCTCAAATTAAAAATGAAGAAAAAGTTATTGAATTCTTAAAGAAAAACCCCTCTTTTCTGCTTAATCATACTGAACTACTAGAAACATTGGTTATTCCTCACTTTGCCAGCGAGGACAAACAGATTAGCTCACTCATTGAGTATCAGGTAAGCGCTCTACGTAACAAAAATCAAAATATCACAAAGCAACTTCGCGAATTTATTGCTGTTGCACAGAATAATGAAGTGTTATGGAAAAAAACACAAAAAATGATATTAAACCTCATCAAACAAAAACACTTAAAAAGCCTCATTGAAACTGCTTATGAATCGGCAAAAGAGTGCTTTTCGATGGAAAGCTTTTCGCTTATTTTATTCTCAACCAATACTGTGCTTGATGAGAAAAATTATTGCCGAATACTTGATCAAACACATGTTGAAAATAGCTTAAAAATGAAAATTCCCTCTAAAACGCTATGCGATACATTTAGAAAAGATATTTTTCATTTTTTATTTGGATCAGGTGAAAAAACTGAATCTGCCCTTATTTCTCCGCTTTTTACTAAAAATAAAAGAGTCATTGGCGTCTTTTCATTAGGACACTCTTATGCTGATCATTTTCATGCAGATTTAGATACGAGCTTTATTGACTTTTTACTACAGGTTTTAAGCGAGCAAATTACACGCCTTCTACCTGATAATTTTAATAGCGCGAATCTTTACTCAATACAAACAAAATAAAAGCCTCATAAAATTAAGAAGAATAAAAAAATAAGAAAAAGAAGAAAATAAAAAAAGCGATAGAATATATCGCTTTTTTTTGTTTTCTAAATTTAGGAATAGGCCACTAAATAGGGCGGCTACCATAATTTGATACTGGTCTTTTAGGCGGATCCGCAGTTACTCTAGGGTCAATCTGGGTCACTGCACCACCCTTGGAAAGGAATTTTCTTACATCTGAATCAAGATTTTTTCTTGAGCTCTCTTTCGAGGTAACAGATCTATCGCTACCATCATCTGAATGATGAATGATCGGCGGATCTTCCACGCGCCGTGTTTTAGATTCAAAGGGATTTTCATCATTTTCAGGCTCCGACATCGCAACACCCTCCCAATCACACTGATGTTTTATTTTTAATCAGTATATTTATAGATCAATATAAATGGATTGCTAGGTTATAAGATGAAAGGAAGCTTTCATTTTTTTATATTAAAAATGAAATTTATAATTAATAAAATGAAATTCAATATTTTGTTATATGTTTTGAAAGGCTTATTATGAAAAAGATGATAAATGCGCGATATAAGCATTTATCATCTTGAAAAATTATTGAAGCACTCAAATCTATTCTAAATAAGTATATCCATTTAACCCTTCTTTTATCAAAGAATGGAACTGCTTTTTGAGATCGTCAGATAAATGGGACGCGTCAATGCGATCCGTCAAAATTTTTTCTAATACTTTAGAATCAAAGTCAACATATCTTAAAACATCAGCAACGGTATCGCCCCACTTTATAGAATGAATTACAAAATCCCCGGCATTATCTAATCCCACTTCGATACTATCGGTATCGCCAAACAAGTTATGCATATCACCTAAAATTTCCTGATAAGCGCCCACCAAGAAAAAACCAAGATAATAAGGCTTATTATCTTGGTAAAGCGGTAAAGGAAGTGTTGTTTCAACGCCAAGATCATCGACATATCGATCAATTCTGCCATCTGAATCACAGGTCATATCATGTAACTTAGCCCGGTACAACAGCTCGTCTTTTTTTAATCCTTCCAAAGGCAAAATAGGAAAAATCTGGTCAATACCCCAAACATCAGGTAAAGATTGAAAAACTGAAAAGTTCACAAAAAGCTTTTCAGCTAAAAAATTATCAAGCTCTTCTTCTAATTGACGGTGCACACGAATATCCACTCTTAAACGCGTGCGCAGCTCACGGCAAATCGCATAATGAATACTTTCGATTAAAGCACGATCTTTTAATCGTATTGCCCCATGCTGAAAAAGTGTTTGTGATTCTTGCCAAATAAAACGGGCTCGATGATAACGATCCATTAAATCGCGAGGATTCATTTCTTGCTGGGCGTTTATATAAACTTCCCAAATATCTTGGTAAAGACGATGACAGGCTTGATCAGGCTCAATAAGCGGCATATTTTTTAAATTATCGCCCTCGATAACATCTGTTATAAGTACGGCATGATGCGCCGTTAATGCCCGGCCAGACTCCGTAATTACATTAGGATGGGGAATATGATGCTGCTGACAAGCATCCTTAATGGCTTTAATAATGTGGTAGGCATACTCCTCAATAGAGTAATTCATTGAATAATAACTACTAGAACGACTTCCTTCGTAGTCAACACTTAAACCACCGCCCACATCTAAATGATCAATTGCAACGCCCAATAGATGCAATTCAATAAAATACTGACAAGCTTCCTGCATACAATGTTGAATATCTTCAACATCAGAAATTTGAGAGCCCATGTGGAAATGCAGCATTTTAAGCGATGACAGCATGTTCGCTTCTTTAAGCTTATCAATTGCAAGCAAAATTTCTCTTGGCGATAAACCAAACTTGCCTTTTGTTCCCCCTGTATTCTGCCAATTGCCTTTACCGATGGAAGTAAGGCGTGCACGAACGCCTATTAAAGGCGCAATATTGAATTTTTTGGCTTCTTCTATGACGCGTTCTAATTCATTTAATTTTTCAACCACAATAAAAACACGTAATCCCAGCTGGTTCCCCGCTAAAGCAAGCTGAATATATTCACGATCTTTATAACCATTACACACAATAACGGATTGCGGTCTGTCGCTTAAAGCAAGTACCGCAAGTAACTCAGGCTTACTACCAGCCTCAAGCCCTACCTGAATAAAATCATTCGCATCACGCGCGGATAAAATACTCTCAACGACTGCGCGCTGCTGATTTACTTTAATTGGATAAACCGAACAATAATGACCCTGAAAATCAAGCGTGCGAGTCGCTTGATTAAAAGCACGCGAAAGCTTTATGACGCGATCTTTTAAAATATCTTTAAATCTCACTAAAACAGGTAAGCGAACCCCTTGGTTTTTTAACAAATTGACAAGATTAATCAAGGTAGCACGAGGAGCATCACCTTGCCCTAAGTTAACTTGAACTTCGCCTTGCTGATTAATCGAGAAGTAACCTTCACCCCAATAATCGATATTATAATCAGCGCTGTTTTTTAACATATATCACCTCGTGATTTAACCTATGAGCGTAAGTTTATGGAATAACGGTAAAAACGGCCAACTATACAGTTGTTGATCTGGAAAAGGAATTAGGTAAGATACGCAAGATTTGAAACAATTTATAACTCAGAGGCTTTTGCAATGACCCCTTCTTCAAACGATATTAATACGCTCACGCCAAAATGGGCGATTGAGTATTTTACCAGCGCAGGAACAGCTTTTGGTTTAGCAATTAAAGAAAAACTTCATGAAGAACAATCGCCATTTCAAAAAATTGAAATTTTTGAAACAGAAACATTTGGAAAACTCATGATGCTAGATGGCTGCATGATGGTTTCTGATAAAGATAATTTTCTGTACCACGAAATGATCGTTCACCCTGCGCTTTTTAGCCATGCTTGCCCAAAAAGCGTTGTTGTTATTGGCGGTGGAGACTGTGGAACCCTAAAAGAAGTGCTTAAACATAAAAGCGTCGAACAAGCATTTCAAATTGAAATAGATGAACGTGTTACTAAAGTATCTGAAATCTATTTTCCTTCTCTGTGTAGCAGCAATAAAGATCAGCGCGCACAATTATTATTTTTAGATGGCATCAAATGGATTCAAGATAGACCAGATGAAAGCCTTGATATTATTTTGATTGATTCAACTGATCCTGTGGGCCCTGCGGCAGGCTTATTTAAAACAGACTTTTATAAAGAATGTTTTCGTGCTTTAAAAAAAGGTGGCATTTTTGCCCAACAAAGTGAATCACCTCTATTGCATGTCAGCACCATTATTAAGGAAATGCATGAAAACATGGCAGCAGTGGGCTTTACTTCATCACAAACACTTCCCTTTCCTCAGCCTATTTATCCTTCTGGATGGTGGAGCATTACGCTTGCCGGTAAAGAACATGATGTAAAAAGCTTTCGTGAAGAAGCAGTTACTGCTAAAACTTTTACCAGTAATTACTATAACGTAGAAACGCACAAAGCATCACTTGCTATGCCTGATTTTTTCAAGCCTTTTTTATTAAGAAAATAGCGAGGTTTTAGTTTTTAATTTCCCGTTCGCCCTGAGCCTGTCGAAGGGTTCTTAACACCTATCCTTCGACAGGCTCAGGATTTACCGTTAACTTGACCTCTAGCTGGATCTTTAGCTTGATTCAAAGAAGCGGTGTCAATTTCTAAACGATCAATATATTTAAAACGAGAAATATGCCCTGCCTCGTCATCGGTTACATGCAGACGACGATATAAATCAACGGTTGTTGGAAAACGATCATTTTCCATTATGAACTGATCAACCAAGGATTGCGTTGTAATTACAAAACTACGCCCTTCTTCAGCCGTATTTTTTAAAACATGCGAATAATAAGTGGGGACACAGATTGCAACCAGTACGCCAATTACTGCCACAGTTATCATCAACTCAATCAATGTAAAGCCTGATTTCACTTTCATACTAAATAAACCTAAAAAATAGAGCATTAATCTTAAGGCTAGCCTTAACAAAAATAGTCCAAAAAAAGTCAAATCATCTGCTTTTTTTAGATAAAAAAAATGAACTATACTCTCCTCGCTATGGACTAAAGAGAACAAAGAAAACGCCAAAATATAACAGAGGTTTTATGTCGAATCTGGAGCTTATTCAACGCGTCATCAGTGAGTTAAATCAAAAAATTATAGGTCAAGAAAAACTAGTTGATCGATTGCTTATAACGTTACTGGCCGATGGTCATCTTTTAGTGGAAGGCGCCCCTGGGCTTGCTAAAACAAAAGCAATTAAAACACTCGCTAATGCCATTGAAGGTGCTTTTCACCGCATTCAGTTCACACCTGATTTACTCCCTGCTGATATCACAGGCACTGACATTTATCGTGTAGAAGAAAGCAAGTTTTCATTCGAGCCTGGGCCTATTTTTAATCATTTTGTCTTAGCAGATGAAATCAACCGCGCACCGGCTAAAGTGCAATCTGCGCTATTAGAAGCCATGGGCGAAAGGCAAGTTAGCGTGGGCCGAAAAACACATAAACTCCCCCTACTCTTTTTAGTAATGGCCACTCAAAACCCCATTGAGCAAGAAGGAACTTACCCCCTTCCTGAAGCTCAGCTTGATCGCTTTTTAATGAAAGTATGTATTAGTTATCCTCAAAGAGAAGCGGAAAAGAAAATTCTACATTTGGCGCGCCTAGAAGCAGAAACGGGAAAAAGCGCAGCATTTACCTCAAGCAAAATGTCACAAGACGTGATTTTTGCAGCAAGAAAAGAAACGCTAAATTTACACATGAATGATGCTGTCGAAGAATATATTGTGCAACTGATTTTAGCGACGAGAGAACCTGAACGTTACAATGGTACGTTAAAAAATCAAATTCAATATGGTGTAAGCCCTAGAGGAACGATTGCACTTGATCGCTGCGCACGTGTGCAAGCCTGGTTAAAAGGACGTGATTTTGTTACCCCAGAAGACGTACAAGAGGTCATTTTTGATGTATTAAGACATCGCATCGGCTTACAGTTTGAAGCAGAAGCAAGGGGCATCACACCCGATGAAGTCATTCATCAAATTGTTCAAGTTGTGCCGGCACCTTGATGAAAAAGAAAACACAAAATCAAATAAACGATATCGAGGGAAGTGTTACCACCTCGTTTGAGTTTCTTTTAAAATTACGCCTTAAACCGCTCGATTTACATAAAATATCGCGTCGAGCGCCTGGCTTTCAGTCTGGCAATCATGCTTCACGCTTTCGCGGGCGTGGTGTTGATTTTGAAGAGGTGCGCCTATATCAACCAGGTGATGATATTCGTTACATCGATTGGCGCGTCACCGCAAGACATAATCGCCCTTATACAAAAATTTTTAATGAAGAGCGTAATCGCCCTGTTTTTATTTTACTTGATCAGCGCTGCTCTTTATTTTTTGGGAGCCAACGTAAAATGAAATCAGTTTTAGCAGCAGAACTTGCCTGTATTTTGGCAGGCAGCGTATTAAAAAGTCGTGATCGACTCGGCGCTGTTTTATTTAATGATGAAACACTCTTTGAATTACGCCCACAAACAGGCACGCGTAATTTTCAAAGTTTTTGCAAAGAAGTCGCCTCTTTTAATCAACAGTTGCTAGAAAAAAAAGGTATGCCGCCTCAACTTGATATGATTGAAAAAGCATTTGATGCGCTAACACGCGTGGTTAAGCCAGGTAGCCTTGTTTTTATTATTAGCGACTTTTATCATTGCACAGAGCAAGTGTTTAAAAATTTAAGCACACTCGCTCAACATAATGAAATTATGGGTTTTAGAGTTTACGATACACTTGAAGAGCAATTACCTATCCGTAACTTAGCCTACTCAAATGGCACGCAACGCATCACACTTGGTATAAATGATAGGGCACTGCTAACGAATTATGCTGAGCGCGCCAAAAAAATTAATGGCATTTTAGAGTCCAACCTTTTTCAAAAGAAGATTCCACTCTTTCATTTTTCGACAGCAGAAGATCCTTTTTTATCGCTTGAGAGCCTTTTCAAAAAATCTTCAAAGGGCATTTCTCATTACGGACAAACCTAAGGATTCTTCTCTTCACCGCGCAAAGGAATCGTTAATATGGAAAAAAAACAACATGAATCAAGAAAACGTTCTATCTCAACTGAAAGATATTGACCTACCTGCAGCGGTATCAATTTTTCCACTCGCAACAGGCTGGTGGATCGTATTATTTAGCCTCGCGGTAGCCACCGTTATTTTTATACTGTGGAAAGTCGGTTTTTTAGCTAATTTACAATTTAAACGTGAAGCCTATAAACAACTTCAAAAAATTGAAACTGAATTTAGCGCGCAAAAAAATACGCCCTCCGCACTCAATGAGATAAGTATCTTACTTAAAAAAATATGTCTTAAAAAATATCCAACCGTTGAAGTTGCCTCTTTAACAGGCGAAGCCTGGTTACGTTTTTTAGATCAAACCAACAAAACGCACGATTTTACTCATGGTATAGGTAAAGCTTTAAATTTTGACCGCTTTAAAAAGCAAAGCCAAGCCAACATACCTGAACTGATTACCCTTGTTAAAAAATGGATAAAAAAACAATGATCAGCTTTGAATGGTGGCCAATATTCTTCTTGTTTTTTTTGCCTTGGTTGGCTTGGCGCTTTATGCCTGAAAGTAAAAACCAAACTTTTGGCGCACTTAAAGTACCTTTTTTTGAAGCATTAGCAAGCCTAGATAAAAAGCAGCCAATAACACGTACAGGCCTTAAAAAAGCATGCTTAATCTTACCTGTTACGATTTGGATTTTACTTATTATGAGCGCGGCCAAACCAATGTGGTTGGCTGAAGCTGTTCAGCTGTCTTTTTCTGGGCGTGAACTCATGCTTGCGGTTGATATTTCAAAAAGCATGGAAATTGAAGATCTACAATTGAATGGTAAGCAAGTAGATCGTTTAACCGTGATTAAATCTGTATTAAATGACTTTATTTTAAAAAGAGCAGGAGATCGTTTGGGGCTTATTTTGTTCGGTAGTCAAGCTTATTTACAAGCACCGCTTACCTTTGACTATCAAACAATTCGTAATTTTTTAAATGAAACCCCTATTGGTATAGCAGGCTCACAAACAGCCATTGGTGATGCGATTGGGCTTGCCTCTAAACGCCTTAAAGATCGACCAAGCAACAGCAAAGTGCTGATACTGCTCACTGACGGCGCCAATACTTCAGGGACGCTAACACCCTTGCAAGCCGCGCAAATTGCAAAAACGGCCTCACTTAAAATTTATACTATTGCAGTAGGGGCAAATGAAATGACCATTAACTCACCCTTTGGTGGTTTTTTTGGCAGTCAAAAAATTAACCCCAGCGCAGACTTAGATGAAAACACCTTAAAAGAAGTCTCTAATCTTACAGGTGGGCAATACTTTCGCGCTGAAAACCGTGAAAAACTTGAAGAAATTTATAGCTTAATCGATAAACTTGAGCCAGTTGAATCAGCCGGCAAAAAAGCAAGACCACGTAAAACACTTTTTTATTATCCACTTGGCTTAGCGCTTTTTTTAACACTGCTTTTATTATTTTCAAAACTTAATATGAGCCAAGCAATTGATTTAATGCGTGGTAAATCATTATGAGCTTTTTTCATGACTTTCACTTTTTACGACCTGGTTTTTTTCTTTGGGTTATTCCCCTGGCGCTCCTATTTATTCTTTTAAAAAAACAGCATCAACCAGAAAGTGCTTGGCAAAAAATGGTTGATCCCAAACTACTCCCTTTTCTATTAGAGAGCGGGAAAGTAAAGCAAAGTATTACCATTTGGGGGTTGGGTATTTTGGGGTGTTCATTAACTCTATTTGCGCTGGCAGGGCCTACTTATAAAAAAGTACCTCAAGCGATAGAAGAACATAAATCAGCCACAATGGTCGTCTTAGATAGCTCACTTTCTATGGGCGTGAAAGATGTGAGCCCTAATCGACTAGAGCGCGCTAAACATAAAATAACTGACTTTCTCAATATCAATAAGGAAGGTTATATAGGTTTGGTTATTTATGCAGGAGATGCTTACGTGGTTTCGCCCTTAACGGATGATAGAGCAACATTAAATAATCTTATGCCTATGATTGAATTAGGCATCATGCCTGACTTTGGTTCTAATGCAAAAAAAGGATTAGAGAAAGCGCAGGAATTATTAACACAAAGTGGCGGAAAAAATAGCCAGATTCTGTGGTTAACCGATGGTATTCGAGATGATCAAATCACCCCTTTAGCAGAATTAATATCTGGCAAAGGCATGCGTGTTTCCATTTTAGGTATTGGCACCTCAGCAGGCGCCCCCATTCCCACCACTGAGGGTGGTTTTGCAAAAGATAACCTGGGAAAATTAGTTTTAAGCAAATTAGAAAGTACTGCTCTTGAAAAGCTTAGCGAAAAAACAGATTCTAAATATATTGAAATGACGCATACCGATGAAGACTTACAATATTTAACCTCTCATCAAATAATTGAACAATTAGAAAAAGCAGAAAAATTAGAAGTTCATTTTGATGAATGGGAAGATCTAGGTCCTTTATTGGCTATTTTATTACTACCCTTAGCGGCTTTATCATTTAGAAAAGGCTGGCTGACTATTTTAATTTTATTCTTTTTGCTACCTACTTATTCAGCACCTAGCCATGCAGGAATATGGGAAGATTTATGGCATAACAATAATCAACAGGCTTACGAGTTGTATCAAAATAAAAAGCCCTATGAAGCAGCACAAAAATTTGAAGATAAGAATTGGAAAGGCGCGGCTTTTTATAATGCTCAAAAATATGATCAGGCTGAGAAATTTTTTGAACTCAATGAAAGCGAGCAAGGACATTATAATCATGGCAATGCTTTAGCAAAACAAGGAAAGATACAAGCAGCGATAGAAGCCTATCAAACTGCGTTAAAAATAAACCCAAAAAATGAGAAGGCATTATTTAATAAACAGCTCCTTGAAACATTGCTTGAAAAAGAAAAAGATAATGAAAAAAACCAACAAGGAAAAAAGCCTGATGAAAATCAACAAAATAATGAGCAAAAAAATAAAGAGCAAGAGCAAGATCCATCAGGCAAAAAAGCCGAACAAGAACAAAATAATCAAGATAGCGTAAACGATAAAAATCCAACACCTGAACAAAACCAAGCATCAAAAAAGGAAGAAAAGGATAAAGCAAAATCTTCCCCTGAAAAAAGCGAGCAAGAAAAAACCCAAGATAAAAATGACAATGAAAAAAAGAGTCTTTCACAGCAAGATAATCAAACCCCTGACGAAAGAAAACCGACAGAAGAAAAAAGAAAACAAGAACAGCTGTTAAATCGTGTACCAGATGATCCGGCAGGCTTGCTCAGACGAAAATTTTATTTGCAATCAAAACAGAAAAATGGATACAACGATGAACCTGTTAATTGGTAAAAACTCGAATAAAAAGCTTCTTATTATCGCCTTATTATTAATGCTCAGTATTTTTATTGCCTATCCCGCTAGCGCACAAACAACCGCTTCAATCGATAGAACCGCCGTTTCAGAAGGTGAAAGTTTAACGCTTATCATTGAATCAGACAGTGATCAGGCAGACTCACCACAAATTTCTGTTCTTGAGCAAGATTTTGATATTTTAGGACAAAGCCAAAGCCAAAATTATTCGATTATTAATGGTCATGCTCGCTCCTCTAAAAAATGGCACTTTGCAATAACCCCTAAGCGAACAGGAACCGTTATTATTCCTGCTATTCAAGTTGGCAATACAGTAACACAACCTATTACACTACAAGTTACAACAGAGGTTGAAAGCCATGCAACACCGACGACAAAAAGTAAAAGTTTATTTCTCACCACAGAAATTGATGAGGCAACGCCTTTTATTCAATCGCAAGTTACCTTTACGGTTAAATTATTTCATGCCAATAATTTAACGGAAGGCGCATTAAGTGAGTTAAAAATAAATGAAGCAATTATTGAGCGATTAGGCGATAAAAAAACTTACTCAGCTGAGATTAATGGTAAAACTTACCAAGTCATTGAGATAAAATTTGCCATTTTCCCACAAAAAAGCGGTGAAATGATTATTCCTGAAATGATATTTGAAGGTGCTGCTTCTATTCGCAATACCTCGCTGTTTGATACTTTATCGAATTTTAGTCAAAGAAAAGTAAAAGAAACGAGCCCAGCACTTACGCTGAATGTTAAACCAATTCCGGAGGGCTTTTCAAATAAAAGCCCTTGGTTTACAGCTTCTTATCTTAAAAGTGAAGAAAGTATTCTTCCTGTTATTTCGGAGTATAAAGTGGGCGATGCAATTACAAGAAAAGTAATTCTTACTGCAGAAAACCAAATTGCAACGAGCTTACCTAATGGTTTTTTAACCTTTAATCAAGCAGACGTTAAAACATATACTGATCAAGCAAAAAATAATCAAATATTTGATGGTGCTCATTTAATATCGACTCATGAAGAATCGATTGCAATTATTCCGACAAAAGAGGGAACAATTACCTTGCCTGCAATTGAAATTCCTTGGTGGAATACTGAAAAAAAACAATTAATGCTGCTCAAAATTGCAGAAAAAAAAATAACAGTTCAAGCAGATCCTGCTTTAAAAAATGCATTCGTTAATCAATCAGCCAATCAAGAAAAATTGGCAAACTCGATTAAAGAACAACGTCTGCCTGTTGAATCCCAAAAAAATAGTCAAGACAAAACGCCTTCTGAAAATAAGACGCTGATTATTTTTTTAATGGCAGTTATTGCGCTATTAATATTGTTAATTGGCATTATGTTATATCAAAAGCCAAGAGAAGCCGTGAAAAAACTTTTAAAGCGCTTAACTAAAAGAAATCAAGGAAAAATTAAAACGACGAGTAATATCAAAGAACAAAATAACTTAACCTTAAAAAGTATCAAAAAAAATATCCTAAAAAATGCTGCAGAAAATAATGCAATAGAAACAAAAATAAACCTACTTAGTTTTGGTACAGTACTATTAGATATACCTATATTAACATTAGGTCAGTTAAGGGAAAAAATAGAGCACCCCACACTGGATGAGCAAATTAAAATACTAGAACAAGCATTATATTCTGAACAACAACCTTGGATAGGTGATTTATTCTCTCTTGCTTTTGAAGACTGGCATAATAATCGTCATCCAATGAAAAAAAAGAAGGAAAATACTAAGAGAAGACTTCCTTCTCTTTATCCGTAACTCCCCAGCCGCTGTTAAAATTACTTCCTTTCTAGGACACTTAGTTGGAATAATTTCTTTTAAATCCATTTTTTAAGCATTTAAAAGTTGAATTGGATTCATCAGCATTTCGATTATGTTTAGGCCTCTTTTTCGGGCAGTAGAAATAAATCCGCGTATTCTCAGAAAGTGCTGAGCCCCTTCATCAGTCCTAAAACCACCGGAAATTTTTTGTTTTACTTTGAGCATCCTCAAATCTTGTTCTGCTTGATTATTCGTGAAAGGAACCTCTTTCTCTTTCAAAAATCGCAAAATATCTTCTTTAAAATTTTGAAATCGCAGCACTAAATTATGGCCAGGCCGTTTTGGCGGACAACCCCTTTTGCTATCTCTTTTTCTCGGCAGGGGCGTTAATTGCGAGTGATAATTTAACCCCTTTTTAACTAACGCGTCATAGCGTTCTTCCTTATCTAACTTTTTTTCAGGCTCGTTTTTTTCTCTCTTACTCAAAATATTTAATTCTTTTAATAGCGCCCGCATCTCTCCTGCCCATTCTTCTCCATCATGAAGAACGGCTGCTTTTAACTCTCTTAATAAATGCGCTAAATCTCCACGCTTTTCTGATAAACGATAATAGGTCTGTGTCTCAGTTGAAACGACATGTACCCACTTGGTTTTTGTCGCTACGCAACAACCTGTTTCATCTAAATGTTTAATATGCGCCGATAATATTTGCTGCTTTATTTGTTCTTCAATGGGCTCAAGCTCTTGGGCAAATCGATCAATTTGATTCATGATCGTATCTGTCGCCAAGTGAATCTGAAAAAGATCTTTCAAAATCTCTTGTATTCGGTCTTCTGGAATAAAATGGGCATTGTGCAAATAAGTAAACATCGCCCGAACAACTGGCCCGTATTGCGTATGATTGCTTGCCTCTTTAGGAAAAGGAGCACGGTTTCTCACCTTACAATGAGGACAAGTTTTCACTTCCGCTAAATGTTCAATACAAACTAACTTGATCGGCGGTATGTCAAACACTTGCCGCTTAACATAATCAGCACACTCAACCTCTTTTAAATCTTCTCCACAAATACACTGTGTCAGTGAGTGATGTACCGTTACA
>CAMAPQ010000044.1 GCA_945860125.1 Klebsiella pneumoniae | reverse complement strand
TCTTATTTTCATGGGATTCACGTGCTAATAATCCAGGAGGTGCAGAACATAATATTAAATCTAAATGAAAACCATGCGTTGCTGATCGAATTAATGGGGCAAAAATATAAAAAATATTATGCATGATTCAAAACGCCGGTATGCGGAATGTGAGTTATATGTCCCCATACAGAAAAAGTGATTATTGTAATGTGGCGGGATGTGTTGAACAAGAACCCCTATCCTTACGATGCATGAAAAAAAGATTGGTGCCTTACTAGTTTTTCATATAAGCCTTGTAAAATAGCCGCGGTAATACCCCAAATATGTTTATTTTCAAAGTTTAGAGAATAAAAGCATCGTGGTGATTCTTGATAAATAATTTCAATTAAACTAACGTTTTCAGGATTAAATAAAAAACTTAAAGGTACGGTAAAAACTTCAGAGACTTCGTTTTCATTAAGATTTAGGGTTTGGGTATTCAGCTGCGTAATGCCAACAATGGGGGTGACATGATAACCGCTAACGGTGATAAGGGGTGGAAGGCTGTCAATCACATCGATACTTGATGAGGGCAAACCAATTTCCTCATATGTTTCACGTAAAGCGGTTGCAGTGGCATTGAGATCATTCTCTTCAGATAATCCACCTGGAAAAGAAACTTCGCCTTGGTGATGGGGTAACCCTTCGCTTCTGAGTGTAAATAGAATTTCAGGCGCTTCTTCTTCGCCTACCACTAGAATGCACACAGCGCTTTTTTTTAAAAGTAGAGGCGGCTTTTTTAAGAGTAAGTCAGGATTAAATAAAGAGGGAAAATCATGGCTTACCGTTTCTGGTAGCGTGCTTTGTAATAATGCTTTAAGCATTTTTTTTGTTAAATGCAGTGGCGCAATTATCATTTCTTCTTGGTCTTGGTAGGCATTTTCATTCAGATTCATTTTTTTAAGCTCGCCTATTTGACTATATTTTTCAGTTGCTGCTCATCAAGCGGCATGATAAACAATGATTATAAATTACTTAAAGTACGTAATAGTAGATCCACTTTGTCGAGCGTCTCTTGGTATTCTGAAGCAGCATCAGAATCGCTAACAATGCCGCCACCACTCCAAACATATATGTGGTTATTGGCAGTAAGCAAAGTTCTAATTAAAATATTGCTATTCAGTGCGCCCAATAGATCAAGATGAATAAAAGTACCGCAATAAACGGTACGTTTTTTAGTTTCAAGTGCTTCAATAATATTCATGGCCATAGCTTTAGGGGCGCCGGTAATTGAGCCACCTGGGAAGCAGGCTTCAAGCAGATTAATTGCATTGTAGTCTTGCTTGAGAAGGCCACTGACAATACTCTCCAGATGAAAGACATTTTTAAATCGTTTTAGTTTAAATAGCACAGGTACGCTTATTTTTTCTGCAACATGACTCATATCATTTCTAAGCAGATCAACAATCATGAGGTTTTCTGCTTTGTTTTTCTCGCTTGTTTCTAAGTATTGTGCGTTCGTTATATCTTGGTTTTTATTTGAGTCTCTTTTCATGGTGCCTTTAATCGGAAAGCTAGCAACTTTTTTTCCTGAGACTGATAAAAAGCGTTCAGGTGAGGCGCTCACTAAGGCATATTTTGGTGCTTGAAAGTAAACAGCAAAAGGGGCAGCCGTTTTTTCAATGAGCTTAAGGTAAGCAAGGGCAGGATGTCCTTTAAATTTGCTCGTAAAACGTTGTGCAAAATTAACTTGATAGCAATCGCCTATTTTAAGGTGATGCATGATTTTTTCAAAAGAATCATGGTAATAGGTTAGATTTTCATCTGGCACAAACGGTGACTCAAGGCAAAAAGAGGTGGTATTTTCTTCCGTGCTGCTCGTTTTTTCACCTGTAAAAAGCAAACTTTCTGGAAAAGGTTGGTTCTGCATTATCCATTGTTTTATCGCTTCTGTTTGTGCTTGATCAAGGCAAGAAATCAGTGCAGCCTCACCGGCTTTTTTAGTATTAAAAACGATGATCCAAGGATAAAACCCAAGGCATGCGCCAGGGATTTCAAATGATGTTTTTTTTTCTTCATTTTTTTTAAGAGGTGCGAGAAGATCATAACTTAAGAAACCAAAAAAACCAGGTAAGGGAGGCGTGGGATTATAGTCATCTTCTGTTTCTAAAGAGCGCCAGTATTCATCGTAATATTGATAGTTTTCACTTGAGTGTAGCTGTGCTTGCTCAACTTGATTTGAGATAGCACGCATTTTTTCTTGAAACTGGCTAAAAAAGAGCGTGCTATCTTCTGCCTCAAGTAAGAATTGCGGTGAGGCGGTTAAAATATTCCAGCGAGCGCACCCATTTTCATCTGGCGGGCTATTTTGAGAACAACAAAAAGGGAGCGACAGCGCTTTTAAAAAAAGCGCACGTCGTGATTCGGTAAGCGAAAGCGGGATAAAATGAAATTCCATAAAACAAAATTAACTTAATGGGAGCGTCTTGAGATGCCGGTCATCTCCAGTAAACGCGTTGATATTTCTTCAATTGAATAATCTGTACTATTAATAAAAGGAATGCGTTCTTTTTGCATCATTTCCTCAACCAGATGAATTTCTTTTTCACATTGAGCGAGTGATGCATAACGTGTATTAGGTTTTCTCTCTTGCCTAATTGCGGTTAATCTTTCAGGATGAATGCTCAAGCCAAAAAGTTTTTTACGATAAGGCAATAAAGTTTTTGGTAAATTACTGGACTCTGTAAAGTCTTCTTCGGTAATGGGGTAGTTAGCAGCATGGATGCCAAACTGTAGCGCAAGATACAAGCAGGTGGGTGTTTTTCCGCTACGTGATACGCCAACAATAATAATATCAGCTAAGTCATACTGCCGTGTTTTGGCGCCGTCATCATTGTCCAGTGCAAAATGAACAGCATCAATCCGCACTTTATAATTAGGCTCATTGACAATAGAGTGTGATTTTCCCACCGTATAAGAAGATTGCGTGCTCAACTCTTTTTCGAGTGGTTCGAGGAAAGTTGAGAAGATATCAATCATAAAGCCTTTTGAGTTAGCGAGTATTTTTCTAATACCCTGATCAACAATGGTATCAATAATAATCGGGCGTGAGCCATCACTGTCAAAGGTGGTGTTAATTTTTTCCACTGCTTTTACGGCTTTTTCATGGCTATCAACATAAGGCAAGGTGACATGTTCAAAGCGAATCATCTCAAATTGAGAAAGAAGGCTATTGCCTAGTGCTTCTGCGGTAATTCCTGTTCCGTCTGAGATAAAAAAAGCAGTCCGTTTCATGAGTTATCCAAAATAAAAGGTGAGAAGTAGCGGGTCACAGTGATGATGAGTATCACATCTTAACCTCAAAATAAGTAAGGCCATGACCTTACGGAAAAATAGTTTAGAGATTTCGAGAAAATATCGCTAGAATAATTGTTGATTTTAACACTTGTATCAAGTATCAAATTAAACATGCATTCAATTTATGAATGATGCCTATTCAGTTTCAACCATCATAACGATGAGGGAGTTAAAGCCTTGAGTAACTTAGATGAGTACGTATTGTGGTTTAACAGGTTAAGAAAGGGTGATGTTGAGCTTGTTGGTGGTAAAAATTCATCATTAGGTGAAATGATTAGCCAGCTTTCAAGCTTGGGCGTTTCTGTGCCTGATGGCTTTGCAACAACGGCTTCTGCTTATCGGGCTTTTCTCGCAGATAATAATCTGACTGCTAAAATTAATGAGACGTTAGCCAGCCTTAATGTGAGTGATGTAAATAAACTCATTGAGACAGGCGCTAAAATTCGTGAGTGGGTAATGAATGCGCCATTGCCTGAAGCCTTAGAGGCAGCCATTATTGCTTCGTATACAAAGCTGTGTGGGGAGGGCGAAGATCTTTCAGTTGCTGTGCGATCTTCGGCGACTGCGGAGGATTTGCCTGATGCTTCTTTTGCAGGCCAGCAAGAAACCTTTTTGAACATTAAAGGTGTTCAGAATGTGATTCAAGCCGTCAAAATGGTTTTTGCTTCCCTTTATAACGATAGAGCAATTGCCTATCGTGTTCATCAAGGTTTTGAGCATTCAAAAATTGCTTTATCTGCGGGTATTCAGCGCATGGTAAGAAGCGATAAAGGCTCAGCAGGCGTTATGTTCACGCTGGATACTGAGTCTGGTTTTAGAGAAGTTGTTTTTATTACCGCTTCTTATGGTTTGGGTGAAACCGTGGTGCAAGGGCAGGTAAACCCTGATGAGTTTTATGTTTATAAAGGGGCGTTGAAAGCAGGAAAACCTGCCATTTTGCGCCGCAATTTAGGCAGTAAAATGTTGAAGATGGTGTATGGTGATGAAACGGTTGCGCATCGGTCTGTTGAAACGGTTGAGGTGGATAAAGAAGCGCGTGGTCTTTTCTCTATTACTGAACAAGAAATTAATGAGCTTGCAAAGCAGGCCATGATTATTGAAGAACATTATGGTCAACCAATGGATATTGAGTGGGCGCGTGATGGAATAGACGGTAAAATTTTTATTGTTCAGGCCAGACCTGAGACAGTAAAAAGTCGCAAAAACAATATGAACATCGAGCGTTATTTACTTAAAGAAAAAGGCAAAGTGTTAGTTGAAGGGCGAAGTATTGGCCAAAGAATTGGTAGCGGGAATGTAAAGCTTGTGTTTAATCTGCATCAAATGGATCAATTTCGTCCTGGCGAAGTATTGGTGACAGATATGACCGATCCTGATTGGGAGCCGATTATGAAGCGGGCCTCTGCCATTATTACAAATAGAGGCGGAAGAACGTGTCATGCTGCCATTATTGCGCGAGAATTAGGCATTCCAGCGGTGGTGGGATGTGGCGATGCAACGGATCTTTTAAAAGAAGGCCAACCTGTCACGGTATCTTGTGCGGAAGGTGATACAGGAAAAGTATACGATGGCGCTTTGGGCTTTGATATCCAAAAAAACAGTGTTCAATCTATGCCTGCACTTCCTTTTAAAATCATGATGAATGTCGGTAATCCTGATCGTGCTTTTGATTTTCAATCTCTACCAAATGAAGGAATTGGTTTGGCACGCTTGGAATTTATCATTAATCGCATGATTGGCGTGCATCCTAAAGCGTTACTTAATTTTAAAACGCTGCCTAAAGATGTCCGTCAAGCCGTTGAGAGACGTATTTCAGGTTATGCTGGCCCTGTTGAGTTTTATATTGATAAACTCGTGGAAGGCATTTCAACTTTGGCTGCTGCGTTTTATCCTAAAACAGTGATCGTTCGTTTGTCTGATTTTAAATCAAATGAATACGCTAACTTAATTGGTGGACGTTTATATGAGCCGGAGGAAGAAAATCCGATGTTAGGTTTTAGGGGGGCGTCGCGCTACATCTCTGAAAATTTTCGCGATTGTTTTGAGCTTGAATGCCGTGCACTTAAGTTCGTGCGCGAAAAGATGGGGCTAGATAATATTGAGATTATGGTGCCTTTTGTGCGCACGGTGGGTGAAGCGAAACGAGTGGTTGAGTTATTGGCGGATAATGGTTTAAAGCGTGGAGAAAACGGGCTGAGAATCATTATGATGTGTGAGTTACCTACCAATGCATTATTGGCAGATCAATTTCTTGAGCACTTCGATGGCTTTTCAATCGGTTCTAATGATTTAACGCAGTTAACGTTAGGGTTGGATCGTGATTCAGGCATTGTTTCTCATTTGTTTGATGAGCGGGATGATGCTGTAAAAATATTGCTTGCTCAGGCAATTCAGGCTTGCCGAAAAGCAGGGAAATATATTGGTATTTGTGGTCAGGGACCTTCCGATCATCCTGATCTTGCGCGTTGGTTAATGCAGCAAGGTATAGATAGCGTATCGTTAAACCCTGATAGCGTACTCGATACTTGGTTTTTCTTGGCAGATACGGCTGTAAAGTAGCCGTATACGTTACATATTCTTGTGTCTTATGCAAAAAAAGGGGCGGCCATATGGTTCGCCCTTTTTTTTGCATGTTTAAGTATTGTCGTTTTCGAGAAAAAAAGATATCAAATAGGGTCATGTTCAAAAAAATAGTCTAAAAAGATGCCTTTTATTTTTGGTATTTTTTCTCTTGCATCAAAGTGTGAATGCCGTCTCAGAAGTGAAAGCTCTACCCCAAGATAATCAGCTCGTGTCTTGCCAGAAGCAGATATACCGTCAATAACTATAAGGCTTGCGGAATCTGCTCTTAGAACCCTTATTTATTTTTCAAATAAATATATTTAAGGGTTCTTTATTTTTTTCATTTAGCTGTTTTTTTTTGATGCCATTTATTTTTTATTTTGAAAAGTAATGCCCCATCAAAAACAGACTGGAGGATTTAAGTTTGAATATTGTTAAGTTAAAAAAACCATCAAAAGTAGCGATTTCTCGCTATTTTCTGTTTCTGACTTTTTTATTGCATACTGCTTTTTCTTATGCGGCACCTGTTGCAATTATTTCTACCTCACCGGCAAGTGGCGCAACGGGGGCAAGTCTTTCTTCACCTATTACCGTTACTTTGAATCAGGCAATCAATCCAAGCCAAGTAAAGTTCTCGGCTTATTTTTTGACAAGCACCTCAACACCCTCGTATGTGGGCGGCGTTGTATCATACTCAAATAATGTTTTGACATTAAAAAGCACTTATAATCTTGCTGGCAATACCAAATATTATGTTGATGTTGCAAATGCAGTGAGTACGGTGGGCGGCACAACGTTACCTAAATATAGTTTTCAATTTACAACGAAGCCTAATTTAGCGCCAATCGCTAATTCTCAGGTTATTCCTACCCTTAAAAATACACCGGTTGCTGTAAAACTCAGCGCAACTGATCCTGAAAACGATACAATTTATTATATCGTTACGGGCGGTTTTCGGAATGGTACGGTTGCTGGCACTGTGCCAAATTATACCTATACGCCAAATGCTAATTTTGTCGGCGAAGATGTTTTGACTTTTTATGCTCGTGATTCGACGAGAAATGTTTCAAATACAGTCACCGTAAAAGTAGTGGTAGGTAGCACTTCAGCGCCACCTCCTACACCGACAAATACAGCGCCTGTTGCGAATGCACAAAGCGTTTCCACTGTTACTTCTGTGGCTTCGGCTATAAAAATTGCCGCAACAGATAAGGAAAATAATGCGCTCACTTATTTAATTACAAGCCAGCCAACACGCGGAACTTTAACCGGTACACCGCCAAATATGTCTTATGTCTCACAATCAGGTTATGTGGGTAGCGATAGCTTTACATTTACAGCTAAAGATGCGTCTTTAACTTCTAATACGGCAACGGTTTCTATTGCTGTAAATGCGCCTACGCCTGTTCCAATCAATACGGCCCCTGTTGCAAGCTCTCAACTTATATCTGCTGTCACTGCACTGGCTTCCTCTGTAACGCTTAGTGCAATAGACAAAGAAAACAATCCGCTTATTTATACGGTGATCAGCCAGCCGATACGTGGCACCTTAACCGGTACACCACCTAATCTAGTTTATATGTCTCAAGCAGGTTACGTTGGTAGCGATAGTTTTACTTTTACGGCAAGAGATGCAGCGTTCACATCAAATACGGCAACGATCTCTGTAACAGTAAGAGCGGCAACAACGCCACCACCTCCGCCACCTCCGCCACCTGAGACTTCTGGCAAAGTAAGTTTATTATTGCAAAGCCCTGCCATTGTTGATAAATACCCAGTTTTTTCAGGCGTACCTTTTGCGCGTGGTGTATTGAAATCAACTAGTCAGTTAATGGTAGAAAATGGCAGTGGGTTGGAAATTCCCGCTCAGTTTGAAGTTTTATCAAAATGGGTAGATGGCAGCATTAAATCTGTTTTAGTCGTGCTTGCTGAGAATATCTCGAGCCTAAGTCAGCAGTATTATTTACGTTATGATCAAAGTACGGCGCGTAACTATACTTCCTCTTTGCAGGTGAGTGATTTAACAAGTGCGTTACAAGTTAACACAGGCGTTATTCGCTTTAATATTAGTAAGACAAACTTTCGTTTATTTGATCAAGTTTGGATTGATCAGAATGGCAATAAGATATTTGATGCAGATGAGCAGATTGTTTCAAATGCAGGCGATATATTCTTTTTAAATGCCCAAGATGGTCAAGAGTATACGTCTTCTCGTTTTGCTTCTCCTGTTGTCACGATTGAAGAGCAAGGTCCTGTTAGAGTGGTGATAAAAGCGCGTGGTAAGTTACAAGCGGCTAATGGTCAAACAATGACAGACTTTATCGTCAGACTTTACGCTTATGCAAACTCCGATAAAGTGCAAGTTGATTACACGCTCGTTGATTCACGCGAAGAAACGAATGTGAATGTTCAAAAATTAACTTTGCCGCTTAGTGCTAAAGCGTGGGGTTTAAGGCTTCCGCTTAACATGAGTAGTGAGAAGTATGCGTTTGGGGGTGAGCAGGGTCAGGTTTATGCTGGCAATGTTACGGGAAATCATTACCTGTATCAGTCTGGAAAGCTGAACTATATTGACGGCAACATGCAAAATTACACCTTTGCTTATAGTGGTGTGGGCTCTGGTCTTAAAGCCGCAGGTTGGATGGATGTTAGTGATGCTGGAAAGGGTGTTACGGTTGCTGTCAGAGATTTCTGGCAGCAGTTTCCAGGCGAGCTAGCCGTAGATGGAAATCAGATGGTAATTAGTTTGCATCCTGCCCGTGCAGCGGAAGTGCCTGATACAACCTATCCTGCGCTAAGCGGCGTTGATAAAGCTTACAAGCGTCCTAATACTTTATATTTTCCACGCGAAGGTGGTGCTAAAAGTCATCGCTTAATGTTTGCCTTTCATGCTGGTACAACGCAGGTAGATAAAGCAAAAGCAATCAATGATGTTTTTCAATCTCATAGTTTATTGTTGAGTGCAACGGCGGCTTGGTATACCAAATCAAAAGTTTTTGGTGACCTCATTCCTTCAGGTGCTTCTTCAGCAGGATTTGATGATTATCTGATTAATAGTTATTACTTAAGAGGGATACAAGAAGTCAAAGATGTGGGCGGTGTTGCTGTTCAATATGGCTGGCGTGATTTTGGTGATCGTATGCGTGGCGGATGGGAAACAGTCAGTCCTGAAGGCGTTAGAATACCTAGCTGGTATAACGATACACATGTTGGCGCAACAAACTTTCTGGCCCAATATATACGTACTAAAGATGTGCGCTGGTTTGAATTAGGTGAAGGTGCTTCGCGTCATTTTATGGATATCGATGTATCTCATTCTAACCGAAAAGGATATTGGTCTGATCAAGGTTTTGGCCCTGGTGAGATTCATGCCTCCGGTCATCAAAGCGTTGATCATAGCTCAAGAAATGGACATACAGGTCATGCGCATGTTTCTGGTTTGCCTGAGTATTATTGGTTAACTGGTGATAAACGCGCACTTGAAGTAATTAATGAGATGGGTTCATGGTGGGCAAATGCGGTACCTGTTTTGTTCCCAACCCCTGTGACAGCGCCCCATTATGCAGAAGCAGAACGTGATTATGGCTGGCCTCTCTATGTGCTTAATAGAGCGCTAGAAGTAACAGGTGATGTTAAATATCACAAAGCAGCGGCACTTCTAACCAAGCATATGATTCAGTGGTGGCAACTACCTTCTAATCACTTAGTTAATGGCACGAATATGGGTGCGAATGATTGGAAGCAAGGAACAGGCTTCTGGGCGATGTATCCAAGAATGATTAACTCTTATGGCACAGCCGGTGTTTATAATGGAACAAGTCCTTGGATGGCTGGTGCTTTGTTGACAGCATTAATTCATTTTTATGAGAATAATCTTATTTATTCCTCTGATATTGATAATAACCTTCTGAAAGATATGATGCTTCAAACCATGAACTATGTTGTGAAATGGGGTTGGAATAATGAAAAAGGTTATTTTAAATATGGTGAGTCAAATGATTATGATGGCGGCTATACGCAATTGTTATATCCTATGGCTTATCTGTATCGCCTGTATGCACAAGGTGGCTTAGCGCATCCTGAATGGTACGATACGGCACCAAAATGGAAAGAGATTACCTCTAACTATTTCAATGGATGGAAAGTGGTTAAATATCGTTCTACTTCTGCCAGTGGTTTCTATGGGTATGAGTTTATTTATCCAATGGACTTTTTCACCATTATGGAAACATTGCCTTAAATTAACTGATCTACAATAGCTCTATTGAGCTAAAGCGCTGAAGTGATTTTTCTCTTCAGCGCTTTTTTTATGATTATTGTATTCAATAGAAAAACTAATTATTTTTGCTCTTCATCCGGGAAAGTCGTATAGTTTCGCCATTTTACTTATTAGGTATTTATTGTGATTTCTACTGCTAACGTCACCATGCAATTTGGTTCTAAACCACTATTTGAAAATATTTCCATTAAATTTGGTGAAGGTCATCGTTATGGCTTAATCGGTGCTAATGGTTGTGGCAAATCTACATTTATGAAAATTCTGGATGGTTCACTTGCGCCCACAGCAGGCAATGTAAGTTTCTTGCCTAATACACGTGTTGGTAGGTTGAGTCAGGATCAGTTTGCTTTTGAAGATTACTCAGTATTAGATGCCGTTATTATGGGGCATCGTGAGTTATGGTATGCAAAAACGGAGCGGGATCGTTTATATGCGCTCCCTGATTTAACTGAAGCGGATGGAATGCATGTTGCGGAAATGGAAGTGCTGTTTGCAGAGATGGATGGTTACACTGCAGAAAGTCGCGCAGGTGATATTTTATTAGGCGCAGGTATTCCTACTGATCAGCATGAAAGACCGATGCGTGAAATTGCACCCGGCTGGAAATTACGCGTGCTATTAGCGCAAGCACTCTTTTCTAATCCAGATATTTTATTGTTAGATGAGCCTACTAATAACTTGGATATCCATTCAATTAGCTGGCTTGAAACACTACTGAATGCACGTAATTGTACGATGATTATTATTTCTCATGATCGTCATTTTTTAAATGCTGTTTGTACCCATATGGCAGATATGGATTATGGCACAGTGAAAATATATTCAGGCACCTATGATGATTATATGACGGCATCAACACAGGTAAGAGAAAAGCTGTTGTCAGATAATGCCAAAAAGAAAGCTCAGATTGCTGATTTACAGCAGTTTGTGAGTCGTTTTTCGGCAAATGCGTCAAAAGCCAAGCAGGCAACTTCGCGCGCTAAACAGATTGAAAAAATTCAGTTAGATGAAGTGATTCCTTCTAGTCGTGTTAGCCCCTTTATTCGCTTTAGTCAGCAGAAAAAACTGTATCGTCAAGCGGTCGAAATGAAAGGCTTTGCGCATGGTTTTGATGGTCAAACTTTATTTCGTAAAAATGCTTTGTTGATTTCCGCAGGTGAGCGTGTTGCCATAATTGGCGGGAATGGTGTAGGTAAAACAACCTTGCTTCGTTGCTTAATGAATGAATTAACACCCAATGAAGGCGAAATTAAATGGGCTGAAAATGCTGATGTGGGTTACTTCGCGCAGAATAGTGAAAGTGAGTTTTCAGAACCTTATACCTTGTATGATTGGATGAGCCAGTGGCGTAAAGCGGCTGATGATGATCAGGCAATGCGAGCAATGTTAGGTCGGTTATTATTTTCTTCTGATGAATCTAATAAAAATAGCCAAGTATGTTCAGGCGGTGAAAAGGCGCGTTTATTGTTTGGTAAGTTAATGCTGCGAAATCATAATGTTCTTATTATGGATGAACCTACTAATCATTTAGATATGGAATCAATTGAAGCGTTGAATCTGGCGCTCGAAAATTATGATGGCACTTTAATTTTTGTCAGTCATGATCGACAGTTTGTATCCTCCTTAGCGACACGTGTTTTAGAGATTAAAAATCGTAAAATAATTGATTTTAAAGGTACCTATGAAGAGTATTTGAAATCACAAGGTTTAAACGGTTAATCCATTATTTTTAGATTAAACCGTGCCGTATTCGTGCAAAGTAATTGATTGGTATATACTTTCATTCTTGTACGACTTACGCAAAATCGCCCAGCTTTGTTGTCCTACCTCGCCGTAGCGTGTACTGTCTTCGTCAGGACGCCTTGCTAGAACAATTCTGCGTAAGTCCTATCTTGACTAATCATGAAAGCGCGTTTGTTGTTACACATATTGCTACACATATTGTTAGACAATAATTTTATTTAATTTAGGATGACAGTTAATGCTTCATTCTGGTGTTGTTACCCGTAAATTACCTTTTGGTTTTGCCAAGCGCCAAGGCCTGGTTGTTACAGCTATCTCTGAAAGTCTCGCAGTGGTGCAATGTCGGCAGGGCGTTAAAAAAGATGCTTTGTTGGAAGTACAGCGTTTTTTACGTATACCGGTTCAATTTCAGATAATTGAAGATAAGGTTTTTGATGATGTGATTTCTCTTGCTTATCAAAACGATTCCAGTGCTAGCATGTTAATGGTTGAAGGCTTAGGCAAAGAGATGGATCTTGCGAGTCTTATCGATGCTGTCCCTGAAACAGAAGATTTGCTTGAGCAAGAAGATGATGCGCCCATTATCAGATTAATTAATGCCCTATTAACTGAAGCGATTCGTGAGCAAGCCTCTGATATTCATATTGAGACGTTTGAACGTCGTTTAGTTGTTCGTATGAGGATTGATGGTGTATTAAGAGAGATTGTTCAGCCAAGAAGAGAGCTTGCACCACTCCTTGTCTCACGTATTAAAGTAATGGCCAAAATGGATATTGCTGAAAAACGCGTGCCACAGGATGGTCGCATTTCTCTTAAAGTCGGTGGAAAAGAAGTTGATGTGCGTGTTTCAACATTACCTTCAAATAATGGTGAGCGTGTGGTAATGCGTCTGTTGGATAAGCAGGCGGGCAGGCTCGATATCAGTCATCTTGGTATGAATCCTGTTGATCAGGATGCCGTCGTTTCTTTAGTGCAAAAACCACACGGTATTATTTTAGTAACGGGCCCGACGGGTTCAGGCAAAACAACCTCGTTGTATGCAATGCTCACTCGTTTGAATGATCAAACGCGCAATATTCTTACCGTTGAAGATCCCATTGAGTATCAGCTTGAGGGCGTGGGGCAGACGCAGGTTAATACGAAAGCAGAAATGACTTTTGCAAGGGGTTTGCGTGCTATTTTACGGCAAGATCCTGATGTCGTCATGGTGGGTGAAATTCGGGATATGGAAACAGCAGAAATTGCAATTCAAGCCAGTTTAACTGGTCATCTTGTTCTTTCTACTTTACATACTAATACCGCTGTGGGTGCTGTAACCCGTCTTCAGGATATGGGGATTGAGCCATTTTTAATCTCTTCGAGTTTGATCGGGGTTATGGCTCAAAGATTAGTTCGTGTGCTGTGTGTCGCGTGCCGCATCCCTTACAAACCGGATGATTCTGAATATCGTCTTTTAGAGTTAAATGCGAAAACAAATTCTGATTTACATTTGTATCATGCTAAGGGGTGTGAGAAGTGTAAAGGTACAGGTTATAGAGGGCGCACAGGTATTTATGAGGTTATTCTTGTTGATAACGAAATTCGTACCATGATCCATAATCGTATTGCTGAGATTGAAATTGACCGTTATGCACGAACACGCAGTCCCAGCATTCGTTCAGATGGGCTTAGAAAAATCATTGAAGGAATCACCACGGTTGAGGAAGTATTACGCGTCACACGTGAGAATGAATAATTATTCCGTTTCCAGATTAACGCGCAAAGAAGAGGTTTATTATGCCTGCTTTTAATTATGTTGCGTTAGATACCAATGGTAAACAGAAAAAAGGAACGCTTGAAGGTGATAGCGCAAGACAAGTACGGGCGCAGTTACGCGAAAAGGGTTTGTCGCCGCTCGATATTCAGCCAGTAACGGATGTTAAGACGACGCAAAAAACGAAAGGCGTCGTCGTTCGCACGCGGGCATTAAGCTCCTCTGATTTGGCTTTAATTACACGTCAATTAGCAACGCTTATTCAGGCGGGCTTGCCAGTAGAAGAGGCTTTGCGCGCTGTTTCTATGCAAACTGAAAAGCCAAAAATTCGTGAGATGATTTTACAAATACGCTCAAAAGTTGTTGAAGGTTACACGCTTGCTAATAGTTTGGCTGAGTTTCCTAAAGCATTTCCTTCTCTTTTTCGGGCAACGGTTTCCGCAGGCGAAGCTTCAGGACATCTTGATTTGGTTCTGGATCAATTGGCTGACTATACTGAAACCAGTCACGATACAGCAAAGAAAGTGCAAGGCGCGCTGATTTATCCGCTTGTCTTATCATCATTTAGTATTTTAATTGTTGTGGGCTTACTGAAATATGTTATTCCAAAAATGGTATCTGTTTTTGAAAACTCAGGGCAGGATTTACCCCTTTTAACACGTATTTTAATTGGCTCGAGTGAGTGGCTGCAAAATTACGGTGGTTATTTATTTATTGCGCTTATTTTGGTGGCCTTTTTGTTTAAAAAAGCAATGGAAAAACCTGTTTTTCGTTTTCGCGTCCATGGATTATGGTTAAAACTACCGTTAATTAAACGTTTTGCTCGGGGCGTAAATAGTGCGCGTATTGCGAATACATTGAACATTTTATCAAGAAGTGGTGTCAGTCTTATTGAGGCGATGCAGATTGCCGCTCAAGTGACCACGAATGATTGCATTCGTCAGGGTGTTGAGGAGGCAGGAAGATTGGTTAAAGAGGGTACCAGTTTAAATAAAGCACTGGATAAAACGGGTTTTTTTCCGCCCATGCTTATTCATATGATTGCCAGTGGTGAAATGAGCGGAGAGTTATCTGAAATGCTTGCTCGTGCTGCAAAGAATCAAAATAGAGAGTTGGAAAGTTTAACCACGATGCTGGTTGGTTTGTTTGAGCCATTAATGATGGTTTTTATGGGTGTTTTAATTTTAATTATCGTGCTTGCAATTATGCTTCCTGTTATTTCCTTAAACTCGTTGGTAGGTTAATCGCTTTTTTATTTAGTATAGGTAGATGGATTTATGCGAAGAATGAACAATAAATTGTATGGTCGTCGTACGCTGGGTTTTACCTTAATTGAAGTAATGGTCGTCATTGCCATATTGGGTATTTTAGCGGCGCTCATTGTGCCTAACTTAACAGGTAAAGATGATATCGCTCGTGTACAAGTTGCTAAGAGTGATATTAAGCAAATCTCAAGTGCGCTTGAAATGTACAAGTTGGATAATTTAGATTATCCGACAACTGATCAGGGTTTAGAGGCCTTAAGTAAAAAGCCTGATACCGTTAAAAATTGGCCTCAGGGTGGTTATCTTAAAAAAACGCCTGTTGATCCTTGGGGAAAGCCGTACCTTTTCTTGTCTCCTGCTGATAGTGCACCTTATGATCTTATTTCGTATGGTGCTGATGGGCAGGAGGGGGGGGAAGGCGTAAAGGCAGATATTTCACTTTCTGAGATTTAGTGATGTCGCCTACTTTATTCAATCGTGTTTCGTTTAGGCGCGTTGCTATAAGTGGCTTTACTTTGATTGAAGTAATTATTGTTTTTACGTTAATTGGTATTTTATCTGGTGTTGTCATGTTTAATCTTTCATTTGATCAATCAAGCAAAGCATTAAAAAAAGAGACACAAAAGCTATTAAGCTTAATTCAATTAGCTGAAGAAGAAGCCATTTTTCAGGGTAAAGATTTAGGCATTGAATTTTATAATGATGGTTATCGTTTTCTTGTTTGGGAGGCGATCATTGCGGCCCCTGTCTCTTCTGATTTAGCAGCTTCAGGTGAGTCATTATCTAATGCTTCTTCTAGTTCAGATTATTCAGAAAGTGACGCTGCGCAAAAACAGCCGATGGGTCAATGGATAGAGCCTGAAGATCGGTTTTTTAAATTTTATACTCTGCCTGATAAGTTATCGATTTATCTTGAAGTAGAGCAAGAAAAAATTAAAACAGCGCGTCGTAATAGGGCAGAGGAGACGCAACAGAAAGCGCCCGAGAAATCATCACCTGAGAAATTTTCACCACAGCTGCTTATTTTGTCTAGTGGAGAAGTCACTGCCGCGAAAATAGAAATAAGCCATCAAGATCATCCTGATGGCGCCTATTTTTTAAAATTGAACACTTTAGGGCAACTGACAATGGAAGAACCTAATGCTAAAAAAGATCAATCTGATACAAAACGACTGCGCGAGTGATCGTCTGTTAAGAAAACATAAGGGGCATTTTTCTTTTGGCTTTACTTTGCTAGAAGTTGTTATTGCAATGACGATTATTTCTTTTGCTTCGATGCAGCTATACAGCGTATTACAGTCAAATGTGTCTGGTATTAATCGGTTAGAGCAAAAAACATTGGCGCATTTTGTCGCAATGAACCAATGGGTTGAAATTGAAGTGAATGATCCTTGGCCGAATGTGGGTACGAGTGAAAAGTCAGTTGAAAATAAAGAGCGTGAATGGCTTGTAACAACAAAGGTAACTAACGCGCCTTTGCCGCTTGTCCGCCAAGTTGAGATTAGCGTGAGCTTGAAGTCGGATAAAGGCATCATTTTTAAAGCTAAAGATAATACTTTAGCCAGGCTTAATATGGTGGTGACAGATAAAGGAGCCTTATAAGATATTGAAATATTCAGCTGCCCTAAAGTCATTTAAGCATGCAGGTTTTACACTCATCGAATTAATGATCGCAGTGGGTATTTTTAGTTTGCTTACCACTTTATCTTACTCACTCATTAGTTCTGTTCTACAAACAAAAGAGCGGACAGACCTTCGTGCTAAAAAGCTAATTGCTTTACAAAAAGCAATGCAAATTTTAGAGCGCGACTTTTCTCAAGTTATTGCTCGCCCAGTCAGGGATGAATATGGTGATTCTGAGCCTGCAATGAGTGCTAAAAATAATCAAGGCATTGCTTTTTCAAGGATAGGATGGACAGTCTCCCCACTTATTGAAAGTGTGAATACACGTAGTGAGTTACAGCGAATTCGTTATTTTTTTGAGAAGGGTGAGCTAATACGTTCTTTTTGGCGCTATCCAGATCGTGCACCACAAGTTTTACCAGAAAGTACGACATTATTAACAGATGTAGAAGACTTACAGCTACGTTTTTTAACTAAAAAACCAGCTTCAACAAGTTGGAGCTGGGTGACTGATTGGCCGTCTGTTTCCTCAGCGGCAACAGCCCAAGTTGGCGTTATTGATGAAAGCATTAGAATGCTACCCAAAGTGGTTGAAATGACTATTAATGTAAAACCTTTTGGTGAAATTAAACGTCAATTTTTGCTTGTTGATAACTTAGCTGCCACGCCACTCAAATATTTTCCAGGTGCGCAATCGCCCACTCAAAACACTTCTCAGGATAACAGCATTGAATATGAATCTTCTTCATTAGATTCTGTATCAGAAGACAGCTCATTAACGGGAAAAGAGCCTCTTAACGATCAAGGCACTAGTCCAACAGATGATGAATCTGAGGATATTAAAAATGCAACCATTCGCTAAAAGCAGGTATTTTTTTATTTCATCCTGCTCCGAAAAAGGTGCTGCTTTATTAACGGTAATGCTCATCTTTTTTGTTGCAAGTTACTTGGCGGTTGAAATGATTGATCGCCAATTTTTAGATATAAAAAGAACCTCCAATATGATTGATACAGATCAAGCGTATGTTTATACAAGATCAGCAGAAAATCTTGCAATTGCTGCTTTAATGAGTGATGCAAAATTAGATAAATCGCTTTACAGTCGTCCTGTCGATCATTTAAAAGAACAGTGGTCGCGCCCTGTGCGTTTTCCGTTAGAGGAAGGGCGTGGTGTAATAATGGCTTCTTTGACTGATTTACAGGGAAAATTTAATTTAAATGATTTAGTGTTATTTGAAGAGCCTATTCTGGCGCGCCGCTATTTTGTTGACCTATTATCATATCTTACGATTCCTAAAAAAGGTGATTCCAGTGAGTTAGCTGATTCACTTATGGAGTGGCTAGATTCAAACTATATTCCTGAGACGCCCGGCGTTGAGGATGATTATTATCTTGGCTTAAAAAAGCCCTACAGAACCTCGAATAGCTTAATGGCGGATGTGAGTGAGTTTTTGTTGATTAAAGGAATGACAGCTGAAGAATGGCAAAAATTAAAACCTTATATTTGTGTTTTACCCAGAACGGTGCCTATTAATGTGAATACTGCTAGTGATCTTTTATTACAAGTCTTTGGTGTTGATGTGCAGCGTTTAGCTGAAATAAGAGCACGTAGTAAAGAGCCTTTTAAGGATGAAGCAATGGCATTAGAGGGTCAATCGCCTGCTGTTAAAAACTTAATTAGTAAAAAACGTTTTTCTGTTAGCAGCCAATTTTTTGAGTTAAATACCAGTGTTGAGCTTGATCATAAGCAGGCGCATCTTAGTTCTATTATTTATCGTCCTGAGTTATTAGATCAAAAAGAGCCTTTGCGGGTGATTGCAAGAAATAGAAGCGTTCGCTGGCTAATGCCAGCTAATGCTGCTGAAGTAACGAATGCGCCTAAAATTTAATCGTTAACTTTGAAAAAACAAGAGAGTATAGATGGTTGAACAGTTAATTATTCATTTGTCTGATTGGCAGTGGGCAAATGCAAAGGATATTAAAGCAGTCGAAGGCATTAATTTATACGATGGAATGAGCGAAAAAAAAGAGAGTGGTCATGCTATTTCTTCGCTTACTTCAGATACTTCGGAAGCTTTCTTAGGTTTTAATCCCCAGGTACGATGGTGGGTTGTAAAGGGTGAGCAGATTGTTGAGGGGCCTCATTTAGCGTATTTTCATGCTTTGCGTGAAAATCTTGATGAGAGATACTTAAGGTTACCTTTGGTTTTATTAGTTAACGGTGAGTGGGTAACGCAAGCAACAGCAGAAGTTCCGGCAAAAAGCTATAAGCAAATGAGGCAGGCGGCGCCTTATGCTTTAGAAGATCTTTTATCTGAAGAGATTGAGTCGCTTCATTTTGCCTTTGATGAAAAGAAAAAGTCTAAAACATCAAAAATAAATGTATTAGTCATTGATAAAGTTTTATTGAAAACGTGGCTTTATTTTTTTCAAAGCATGAATTTTTTTCCAGTTGCGATGTTACCTGATACGTTGCTAGTCTCTTGTGCACCTGACCTTTTAACTTTAATTCTTGAAGAAGAACGTGCTTTTGTGGTGACACCTTTAGGGCGCCGCATGGTTTTTCATGCGTCACAAATAGCTATTTTTTTACAGGATGTTTGGGCTGAAAAAACAGAAATGTTAGCTGAAAAGAATATTAGGATTCGTCTTATTTATCAAAAAAATGATCCCAAAGCCAAAAGAATATTAGATTTAGTAAGCGAAGAAATACAAAAGCAAAAGCAGGAAATACTATTTAGTTTAGAGGAATGCCCTCTTAATCAGCCTGTTTTTTCTTTTTTACTAACTCAGCCAGAAGTAGTGACCATGTTATTAAGGCCACCAATTCAGCTATTACAAGGTGAGTTTAGGCCACGTGCCCGTTCAAAAGTTTCTTTAAATGAGTTTAAATATTCCTTTGTTGCCTGCACTGTTTTCTTGTGTTTATTATTTAGTTTTTGGACAGGCCAAATTCTTTATTATCAAAGTCAGACAATTAAATTAGCGAATGAAAGTGAGGCTTTATTTCGGAGTCTTTTCCCTGAAGAGAACAAAATTATTGATTTAAAAAGACAGTTTTCAACCAAACTCAATCAGCTTAATCGGCAAACTGAAAAAAGTGTGAGCTTTATTCAGCTGATGAATGAGGCTGGCGAGAGTATTCAGGCGCAAAAAAATTCAGACCTCTCTCGTATGATTAGATTGAGTCGTGTGATATTTGATGGTGATCAGCAACTCCTGCGTTTAGAGCTGGAAGTTGAAGATTTCCCTATGATTGATCAGCTAAAAAGCAAGATGGAGCTTAAAGGGCTAACAGTTTCCGTCGATGCTGCAAATAAAGAAGCAGAATTTGTTAAAGCAAGATTAAAAATATCTAAAGTTCAGGGGTAGTTATGTTGCAGCTAATGATTAGGCGAGGGATGGATGCTTATCAGCTATTATCCGCAAAAGATCGTCGTATGTTGGTGATGCTTGTTATTTTTTTAGCCGTTGTCTTATTTTACGTATTACTAGCAGCGCCTTTGTATGATAAAACCGTTTCCTCAAGATTAATCATGGAAAAAAATAAAGAGATGTTGAGTTTAATGCGTACAAATGAAGCGCGCGTATCGGCGTTAAGAAATATGGGCAGTATGCAACTGGGCATTGGTAATAAATCATTGTTGAGTGTGGTGAATGAGGTTTCTGAGCAAAGAAATATTGCTTTAAAAAGAGTCGAGCCAAAAGGGGATACGGCGATTCGTGTTTGGCTTGAAATGGTAAGTTTTAATGATGTGCTCGCCTGGTTACACGCACTAGAAACACAGTTTAATATTTCAGTGGATAACATCACAATCGAAGGTCAGCCAGAGGCAGGTATTGTAAGCGCCCAAATTGTACTATCTGTTTAGTTTTAGGACTTACGCAACAAACCCCGCCCATCTGTGTTGTCGCGCTTTGTCGTACGATTTGTACTGTCTTCATCGCGACGCCTAGCTTTGAATTAAGCTATCGAGTTTTCCTTGTCGATTAAGCGCCGCTAATTCATCAAAGCCACCGACATGAAAGTCCCCAATAAAAATTTGGGGTACGGTACGTTTGCCACCGCTTTTGCTTAGCATAATGTCGCGTTGTGTTTCATCAAGATCAATTCTGATTTTATTAATGGCGACTCCTTTTGAAACTAATAGTTTTTCTGCACTAATACAGTATGGGCACCACTGCGTGCTATACATCGTTACATTTTCCATTGATTTATTGAGTCCGTCTAATAATTTGTTGGGCTGATATTTCAATGAGACCACGTTTAAATAAGCGGCCAATCGCTTGTTTATAGCTACCCTTACTTACACCAAATAGGGCTGAAATTTCTTCAGGCGAGCTCTTATCGCTTAAGTTTAAGACGCCGCCTTTTTTTTCTAACTCTGCAAGAATTCTTTCCGCTAAGTGATCAAATTTTTCTTTAGAAGATTTTTCTAGGCAAAGATCTATTTTTTTATCATCACGAATTTTTTTGATATAGCCTTTTAGCTTTTGCCCTATACCCAGTGGTTTAAAAACTTCATTAGCATAAATCACACCCCAATGAGCATGGTTAATAATGGCTTTAAATCCAAGATCAGAGCGTTCAGCAATGAGTAAATCTACTTCCTCTCCAATTTGATAATTGGGTGGTGTTTTATCAAGATAACGCTCTATTCTTGCCGAGGCTGTAATTCTATTGGTGCGATCATCAAGATAAATATAAACCACATAGTAACGCCCTTGCTCCATTGAACGTTTTTGTTCTTTTAAGGGTAATAAAATATCTTTAGGTAATCCCCAATTAAGAAAAAAACCGATGCTGTTTTTATCAATTACCCGAAGATAAGCAAATTGATTTACCTTTGCTAAAGGCTCTTTTAGCGTTGCAATAATTTTATCTTCTGAGTCTAAGTAAACAAAAACATCAATTGTTTGTTCAGTTGGTGCAGGTTGCGTTAATTCTTGCGCAGGAAGCAAAATTTCGCCAAATGGACCGCCGTCTAAGATTAAACCTGCTCTTGTTTTCTTTAGGATATTTAATACATTTCTTTGGCCAATATATGCCATACAACCTCGCTGTGAATCTCAAAATAGAGTGTGGGCTAAAAATCGGATCAATATACCAGATCAGGCCTTATTTAGTTGATCTTCATTTTTACTTATTTAGGACTTACGCAAGCTTCATTTTAATCGAAGGATTTTTGAGCTGTTGACAGAGATAATCATCAAGTAATCCATGTTTAAGTTGATAAAGTGTTTTCCCTATTTTTCTCGCAACTTCAGCCATCCTGACCCAAACGAGGAAAGCACAAGCGATATGGTTACGCTGGATGCGCGCTTTACGACACTGGCATTTTTCAAGACCAGTGAGTTG